>JAZUGZ010000288.1:0-3119 GCA_045641425.1 Candidatus Fimenecus sp. | reverse complement strand
GATTTTAATCAAAAAGTTGTAATATTTTTTAACAATGTTGTGAAATATGCTAAATTTTACATACAAATTAAATTATAAATATGTGCTCTTTTTAGTTGCGTAATTTGTCATTTTATTATATAATATCATTTATAATAGGAGTGATATGCAAAGATATGGAAACAGTTAGCAAATTTTTCACAGACTTTAACGACAAATCAATATCAATGCCTATGGTTGCACTTCGTGGACTTGTAGTTTTTCCACAAATGACTATGCACTTTGACGTAGGCAGACAAAAGTCAATAAAAGCAATTAAATCTGCTATGGAGCAGAAAACTAATATATTCCTTGCAGCACAAATTGACATGGAGTGTGAAGACCCAAGAACTTCAGACCTTTTCCGTGTCGGTGTTGTTTGTGAAATTAAGCAGGTTATTAAACTTCCTGGTACTGACGCTTTACGAGTAATTGTTGAAGGTCTTTACAGAGCTGAACTTATTAGCCTTAATTCAGCAAACCCATTTCTTTCAGCAATAGTTTCAAAGGTTGAAAGCAAAAAGGTTTCTAAAGACGATTCAATTTATGAAATAGCACTTGTTCGCAGACTTTCTGGAATTTTTGAAGAATACTCTATGCTTCTTCCAAAAATTTCACCAGATGTTATAATTGGTGTTTCGGTTCGCAAAGAGGCAAACGAGCTTACCGACTACATTCTTTCAAATATTCCGCTTGATTACACTCAAAAGCAGACTTTACTTGAAGAGTTAAACCCAATAAGACGAGCTGAAAGGCTTTGTCATGTTCTTTCAAAAGAACAACAGCTTCTTCAAATTGAAGAGGAGATAAGCGAAAAGGTTCAAGAGCAAATTGATGAAAATCAAAAGGAATATTACCTTCGTGAGCAAATTAAAGCAATTACCGAAGAGCTTGGCGAAGGGGAAGACTCACTTTCAGAAGCTGAAGAATACCGTCAGAAAATTCGTGCAATTGGATTTGATGAGAAAATAGAGAAAAAACTTCTTCGTGAGTGCGACCGTATGATGAAAATGCAGTCGTCAAGCCCTGAGTCAGCAGTTACAAGAACTTATCTTGATAAAGTAATTGACCTTCCTTGGAATACATTTACTGAAGATAATCTTGATATAGAAAATGTTCAAAAAGTGCTTGATAGCGACCATTTTGGACTCGTGAAAGTCAAAGAGAGAATTATTGAATTTTTAGCGGTTAGAAAAATTAACCCTGATGTTAAAGGGCAGATAATTTGTCTTGCTGGCCCTCCAGGTGTTGGTAAAACATCTATTGCTCGTTCACTTGCTAACGCAATGGGTAGAAAGTACGCAAGACTGTCTCTCGGTGGTGTAAGAGATGAAGCGGACATTAGGGGACACAGAAAAACTTATATCGGCTCAATGCCAGGTAGAATTATTGAAGCAATTTCAAATGCAGGTAGTTCAAATCCGCTTATTCTTCTTGATGAGGTTGACAAACTTGGTTCTGACCCTAAGGGCGACCCGTCTTCTGCATTACTTGAAGTTTTAGACGGAGAGCAGAATAATGCATTTGTTGACCACTATCTTGAAATTCCTTATGATTTAAGCAAGGTATTGTTTATTACAACTGCTAATGATAAAAATAATATTCCTGCTCCACTTCTTGACAGAATGGAAATTATTGATATTCCGGGTTATACTTTTGAAGAAAAATTCCAAATTGCCAAGAAACATTTAGTACCAAAACAGCTTAAAGAAAACGGACTTAAAAAGTCTTATGTTAAGTTTACTGACAAAGCTCTTAAAGAGATTATTGGTGGATATACAAAAGAAGCAGGTGTTCGTCAGCTTGAACGTTTAATTGGTACTTGTTGCCGAAAAGCGGCAGTTGAGTACGCAAAGGGATTTGACGGAAAAATTACATTCAAAGATACTGAAATCGAAAACTATTTAGGCTCTCGCAAATTTAAGCCTGAAGAAGTTTCAAGAGAAAATGCTGTTGGTGTTGTAAATGGTCTTGCTTATACTTCTGTTGGTGGCACAATGCTTACTGTAGAAGTAGTTACTATGGACGGCAAGGGTGCATTAGAGCTTACTGGCTCACTTGGTGATGTTATTAAAGAGTCAGCAAGAGCAGCAGTTTCTTATATTCGTGCAAATGCCGATAAATACGGTATTGATAAATCTTTCCACGAGAAAAAGGATATACATATCCATTTCCCAGAGGGTGCAGTTCCGAAAGATGGCCCATCTGCCGGTGTAACAGTATTTACTGCGTTAGTTTCAGCACTTACTGGTTGTAAAGTTAAGTCAAATGTTGCTATGACGGGCGAAATTACTGTAACAGGCAGAGTTTTACCAATAGGTGGACTTCGTGAAAAGACAATGGCGGCTTACGTTGAGGGTATGAAAACTGTAATTATTCCAAAAGCTAATGAAAGTGACCTTGACGAAGTTGACGAAAAAGTAAAGAGCCACATTAAATTTGTTTTTGCTGAAACGGCAGACGATGTTTTGAAAGTGGCTTTAGTATGAGGTAATTATGAGATACGATAAAGCAGAATTCAAAAGTGCATATGGTACATTCTCACAACTTCCAGAGTCAGAGCTTCCTGAAATTGCATTTGCTGGTCGCTCAAATGTTGGCAAAAGTTCACTTCTCAATAAATTATTTATGAGAAAGAACCTTGCAAGGGTAAGCTCAGTTCCGGGCAAAACAATTACAATTAACTTTTATGGAGTTGACGATGTAAATTTTGTTGATTTACCGGGATATGGCTATGCAAAGGTTTCACGCTCTGAAAAACAGCGCTGGGCTGAAATGATGGAAGGTTATTTTAATTCTGACCGAAACATTAAACTTGTTGTTCAGCTTATTGATATGCGCCACCCAGCAACTAAAGACGACATTATGATGATGGAGTTTTTAGAAAGTACCGGTATTGACTTTATTGTCGTAATGACAAAGAGTGATAAACTCAATAAAGGGGAGTATAAATCTCGCCTTGAAAAATCAAAGGAAGAATTAAATTTCGTTCCTGAAGAAAATATTATTCCGTTCTCTTCGCAGACGGGTGAAAATATTGAAAAAATTAAAGCGATTATTGAGTCGCATTTGGAGGCATAAACTATGGCAAAAACACCTTT
>JAZUGZ010000287.1:0-4367 GCA_045641425.1 Candidatus Fimenecus sp. | reverse complement strand
AATTGCATTATCTTATGGAGATATCAACATATTATACATGTAATGAAGTTAATGATTTTGATTCCTATAAGGAAAAGTATGGTAGTCAACTAGAAAATTTAATTAATGAAAATGTTGCAAAATCAGATTTAGAAAAAGTAGCAATAGTATCTACATATTTTAAGTCATATTGGGAACATTTGCTGACGGGTAAAGAAAATGACACTTGGAATTCAGCTTTAAGCGAAACACAAAGTAAATACAATCAAGCATAAAGCATTTATAAACTTCTTTTCGGTAAACATTTATATATGGCAGTGCAACCTGCTCTGCTATACACTATTAACCCCAAAATAAATACTAATAAAGGAACATATAAAAATGGAACAAGCTAAAATTGATAGAATAAATTTCCTTGCGAGAAAATCTCGCACAGAAGAATTAACAGAAGAGGAAAAAGCAGAACAAGCCTTGCTTCGAAGAGAATATATTGATAGCTTCAAAAGAAGCCTTGTAGGTCAGCTTGAAAATACTTACATTGTTGACGAAAAAGGCAACAAGAAAAAAGTCGAAAAGAAAAAGAAATAATCCTACACTCAAAATCGAATATTTAGGGCGTTGTTCCCTTACATAACTTGACTAAACTACCAAATATAGTGTATAATATTTGGTAGTTTGATTTTTTATATTAACCCGAAAGGTAAGTAAAATATGGCTAAAAAAGCAGAATATACCGAAGAAAGTATTTCCCAATTAAAAGGAGCCGACCGAGTTCGTAAAAGACCTGCGGTTATTTTCGGCTCTGACGGAATTGAAGGCTGTGAGCATGCAGTTTTTGAAATTCTTTCAAACTCAATAGACGAAGCTCGTGAGGGCTATGGTAACGAAATCGTTGTTACAAGGTTCCTTGACGGCTCAATCGAAGTTCTTGACCACGGCCGTGGTATGCCAATGGACTATAACGAAAAAGAAGGTAGATTTAACTGGGAGCTTCTTTTCTGCGAAATGTACGCAGGTAGTAAATACAATACTAATAATGGCGGTAGCTATGAGTATTCACTGGGTCTTAATGGTTTAGGCCTTTGTGCTACCCAATACGCTTCTGAATATATGGAAGCTGAAATTCATAAAAATGGCTTTTGCTATAAAATGAATTTCGAACACGGTAACCCAGTTGGCGACCTTATTAAAGAGCCATATAGCAAAAAAGATACTGGTACTCGTATTAAATGGAAGCCAGATCTTAAGGTATTTACCGACATTAACATTCCACTTGAGTATTATCAGGAAACAATTAAGCGCCAATCAGTTGTTAATGCAGGTGTTAAGTTTATTCTTAAAGACCAAATTGGCGGTAGCTCATTCGAAAAATACGAATATTCTTATGCTGATGGTATTACTGACTATGTAAAAGAAATTGCAGGGGATAATGCATTTTCATCTGTTCAGTTTTGGCAGACCGAAAGAGTCGGTCGTGACCGTGAAGATATGCCTGACTACAAAGTAAAGATGAATGTTTCACTTTGCTTCTCAAATAAAATTCAGTTTAAGGAATATTACCATAACTCAAGCTTTTTGGAGCACGGTGGCGCACCTGAAAAGGCTGTAAAAAGTGCTTTTGTGTCACAAATTGACTCTTACCTTAAAGCGAATAGTAAATACACAAAATCGGACGCTAAAATCACTTTCCAAGATGTTGACGACTGCTTAATTCTTGTTATTTCTTCATTCTCAACACAAACTTCTTACGAGAACCAAACAAAAAAAGCAATCACAAATAAGTTTATTCAAGAAGCTATGACTGAGTTTTTGAAGCATAGCCTTGAAGTTTACTTTATGGAAAATAAAATTGAAGCGGACAAGATTGCTGTGCAAGTGCTTATCAATATGCGTTCTCGTGTTAGAGCTGAAAGCACTCGCCTTAATATTAAAAAGACGCTTCAAACCGGCAATAGCATGACGGACCGAATCGAAAAATTTGTTGACTGTCGTTCTAAAGATGTTAACGAACGAGAAATCTTTATAGTAGAGGGCGACTCTGCTCTTGGTGCTTGTAAGCAGGCAAGGGACTCAGGCTTCCAAGCGGTTATGCCAGTTCGTGGTAAAATTCTTAACTGCTTAAAAGCAGAATACCCAAAGATTTTTAAGTCCGAGATTATTACAGACCTTATTAAAGTTCTTGGTTGCGGTGTTGAAGTTAACGCAAAGGCAAATAAAGGACTTTCACTTTTCAATATGGACAATCTTCGTTGGAGTAAGGTTATTATTTGTACCGATGCCGATGTTGACGGCTTCCAAATTAGAACACTTATTTTAACTATGATTTACCGCCTTATGCCAACACTTATTAAAGAGGGCAAGGTGTTTATTGCCGAATCTCCACTTTACGAAATTACTTGTAAAGATGAAACTTGGTTCTGCTATAACGAAAAAGAAAAAGCAGACGTTTTAGCTGAGATTGGCGATAAAAAATATACAGTTCAGCGCTCAAAAGGACTTGGTGAAAACGAGCCTGAAATGATGTGGATGACTACAATGAATCCAAAGACTCGTAGGCTTATTAAAGTTGAGCCTGATTATAATCCGGAGGCTGTTGCTGATAAGTTTGACTTGCTTTTAGGTGATAATCTTCAAGGCAGAAAAGATTATATCGCTGAAAATGGCGCACAGTACATTGATATGACAGACTTGTCATAAGAAAGGGGAGTGACAAAATGGCTAAGAAAAAGAAAACTGAACTTTCACACACAGACGATGAACTTAGCATAAATGCTCACATCTCCGGTGCTGGTGAGGTTGTTAATCAAAATATTATCGACACTCTTGAAGTTAACTATATGCCTTATGCTATGAGTGTTATTATGTCCCGTGCAATTCCTGAAATTGACGGATTTAAGCCATCACACAGAAAACTTCTTTAT
Organism: Candidatus Fimenecus sp.; assembly: GCA_045641425.1. Lineage (GTDB taxonomy): Bacteria > Bacillota > Clostridia > Oscillospirales > Acutalibacteraceae > Fimenecus. The sequence goes on along the minus strand of JAZUGZ010000287.1, from coordinate 1,467 downwards.
ACTATGTATAAAATGGGACTCTTAAATGGCTCTACTATTAAAAGTGCTAACATTGTTGGTCGTACAATGCAGTTAAACCCACACGGTGACGCCGCAATTTACGAAACAATGATTCGTCTTGCTCGTGGTAACGAAAGCCTTTTACATCCTTACGTTGAGTCAAAGGGTAACTTTGGTAAGTCATATTCAAAAAATATGCAGTATGCCGCTTCTCGTTACACAGAAGCAAAACTCGCTCCAATAGCGGCAGAATTATTCCGTGATATTGATAAAGATACAGTTGACTTTGTTCCAAACTATGACAACTCAATGGAAGAGCCAACCTTATTCCCAGTAACATTCCCATCAGTGCTTGTTAATGCAAATATGGGTATTGCCGTTGGTATGGCTTCTAATATTTGCTCATTTAATTTAGGCGAGATTTGTAATACAACAATTGCTCTTATTAAAGATAATGATGCAGATATTATGGAAACACTTAAAGCACCTGACTTTATTGGTGGCGGTCAAATTCTTTATAATGAAGCTTTAATGCGTGAAATTTTCCGTACCGGTAGGGGTAGCTTTAAGGTTAGAGCAAAATATACTTACGACAAAGCTAATAACTGTATTGATGTTACAGAAATTCCACCTACAACTACAAGTGAAGCAATTATTGATAAAATAATTGAACTCGCTAAGACTAATAAGGTTAAAGAAATTTCTGATATTCGTGACGAAACAGATAAAAAAGGTCTTAAAATTACAATCGACTTAAAGCGTGGCGTAGATGCAGACAAGCTTATGAAACGCCTTTATAAATCAACTCCACTTGAAGATTCATTTGGCTGTAACTTTAATGTTCTTATTGCTGGAACTCCAAGAGTTCTTGGTGTAAAAGACCTTCTTTTAGAGTGGATTGCATTCCGTACAGAGTGTGTTAATAGAAGAGTTTATTTTGACCTTCAAAAAGCTAAGGATAAACTCCATTTGCTTGAAGGCTTGCAAAAAATTCTTCTTGATATTGACAAAGCAATTAAAATTATTCCCTCAACTGACGAGGAGTCAGAGGTTGTACCAAACTTAATGATTGGCTTTGGTATTGATAAGATTCAAGCTGAGTATGTAGCTGAAATCAAACTCCGTCATTTGAATAGAGAGTACATCTTAAAGCGTACTGCAGACATTGAACAGCTTAGAAAAGATATTGAAGATATGGAAGATATCCTTTCTTCAAAAGCAAGGGTCAAAAAGATTATCGTAAACGAGCTTAAAGATGTTGTTGATAAGTACGATAAACCAAGATGCACCGAAATTATCTATTCAGACGAAATTGAAGAAGATGAAGAAGAACTTGAAGCAGTTCCTGACTACCCAGTTAATCTTTTCTTCACTAAAGAGGGCTACTTTAAGAAGATTACTCCACTTTCACTTCGTATGAGTGGCGAGCATAAGCTTAAAGAGGGCGACCAAATAATTCAAACGGTT
>JAZUGZ010000286.1:0-6415 GCA_045641425.1 Candidatus Fimenecus sp. | reverse complement strand
ATATTAATGCTTCTTGTGGACAGCTTCGAGCTTCTAAGCGAAAGGCCGGTGATTAAATGAGAATTGTTGCCAAAACCGATATTGGCAAAATACGTCCTAACAATCAGGATTCGTATGCAACAGGGGAGCTTCCAAATTCTGTTGCTTGGGCTGTTGTTTGTGACGGAATGGGTGGAGCTTCAGGTGGTAATGTTGCCAGCTCAACTGCCGTAAAAATAATATCGGAAAGAATAACATCTTCCTATAAAGATGGAATGAGTTACAATTCAATTAAAAATATGCTCACTTCTGCAATTGCTGCGGCAAATATTGAAGTTTATGATCAAAGCAAAGCAGACACTAGCCTTGCTGGTATGGGTACAACAGTTGTAGTTGCTATAATTACAGAAAATTCTGTTTATGTTGCTCATGCAGGTGACTCAAGAGCCTATGTTTTGTCAAAAGGACAGCTTAATCAGCTAACAAAGGACCATTCTTTAGTTCAAGAATTGGTTGACTCTGGCCGATTAACTTTTGATGAAGCAAAAGATGATCCAAGAAAAAATATTATCACAAGAGCACTAGGGGTTAACGATGAACTTCGAGTTGACTTTTGTGAAGAATTTATTGACGAAAATGATATTGTATTGATTTGCACTGATGGTCTTACAAATTACATTAATGATGAAGGCATTGTTCAGTTGTCAGCGAGTGTTGAATTTGATTCTTTAGCTGAAAGACTTGTTGATATTGCAAATGAAAACGGCGGTGGAGATAACATTACCGTTGTTACAATGTCCTACTAATAAGGAGAGATTTTTGTGATGGATAATTTCTGTGGTAAGCGTCTTGACGGACGTTATGAGATTAGAGAAATAATCGGCGTAGGCGGTATGGCTGTTGTTTACAAAGCTTATGACAATATTGATGACCGCATTGTTGCCATTAAAATATTAAAAGATGAATACTTAACTAATGAAGATTTTAAGCGTCGCTTTAAGAATGAATCAAAAGCAATCGCTGTTCTTTCACATCCTAATATTGTTCGTGTTTACAATGTTAGCTTTGGCGACAGACTTCAGTACATTGTAATGGAATATGTTGACGGTATTACTCTTAAGGAATACATTGAACAGCAAGGTGTAATTAACTGGAAAGAGGCAGTTCACTTTACTGGTCAAATTCTCGCTGCTTTACAGCACGCTCATGACAAAGGCATAGTTCATCAGGATATTAAACCTCAAAATATTATGCTTTTACATGACGGAACTATTAAAGTAACTGACTTTGGTATTGCAAGATTTAGCCGTGTTGATAATAACACAACTTCTGAAAATGCAATTGGTTCTGTTCATTACATTAGCCCTGAGCAAGCTCGTGGCGAAATGACTGACGATAAGGCTGATATTTACTCAGTTGGTGTTGTTCTTTATGAAATGATTACTGGTCAGCTTCCATTCCAGTCAGATAGCGCTGTTTCAGTTGCTCTTATGCAGCTACAAAAAGACCCGACAAGACCACGCGAGTTAGTTCCTACTCTTCCTTTAGGTCTTGAACAAATTACAATACGAGCAATGCAGAAAAATGCTAATGATAGATATCAATCAGCAGCTGAAATGCTTATGGATATCAATGAGTTTAAGCGTAATCCAGCAGTTAAATTTAATTATACTTATTTTGTTGACCAAGATCCTACAAGATTTGTTCCAAAAGACGGAATTTCAAGTGCTGTTAACACAGATGAAGTTGAAACTGAAGCTGAAGCACAACAGTCAGCAGTAAATAAAACAACTGCAATTATGATTGGTGCAATTTCTGGCCTTGTTGTTCTTGCTATTGTTATTTTTGCAATTATCTCTGCATCAAGTAACAAAAAAATTCCTGTACCTAATTTCAAAAATCTTAATTACTATGAAGATATTGAAAATAACCGTGATTACAAAGATTTTTCTTTTGAAATAAAGTCAGTTGAAGATGAAAACTTTGCAGATGGTACTGTTCTTTCACAAGACCCTGAAGAAAATAAAAAAGTGAAAAAAGGTTCAACAATTACTCTTGAGGTTGTTGTTAACAATGCAAATGTTCTAATTGATGAGTCAATTCTTAATATGTCTGCTGAACAAGCAGAGCAGTATTTAAGAAATACACTTATGCTTATTCCTTCTCTTGAATATGTATCTGATTCTGACAAGGACCCTGGCACAGTTCTTTATACTGAACCAGCAATTGGTTCAACTGTAAAACTTGCTTCAAAAGTTACAATTTATGTAGCATCTGACAGAAAAACGGTTGAAGTTCCTAACCTTACTAATATGACTAAAGAAGAAGCAAAATCAGCTCTTGAGTCATTTAACCTTCAAGTTGGTAAAATTACAGAGGTTGACAGTGAGCTTGAAAAGGGAAGAGTAGTTTCACAAGAAATTCAAAATCCAACTACTGTTCCTGAAGGTACTAAAATCAACTTCTCAATTAGTAATGGTAATAAACCAGATGTTTCAGTTGACATTACAGTTAAACTTTTGAACACTCAAAAAGAAGCTAAGGTTATTATTTATGTTAATAATGAGCCAGCTGTTGAGAAAGAGAGAGTTCTTCAAGATAACTCTGAAAAGACTTATACTGTAAGCGGTTCTGGTAGCTCTGTACCTTACTCTGTAATGATTGATGGCGTTAAGGTTCAAGAGGGTACAATTGACTTTAACGATACATCAAAGCCTGTAACTACTGTTTTATTTTACTCAATTCCAGATGTTAAGGGTAAAACAGAACAAGAGGCTAAGGATATTCTTTCTGTTGCTAAATTTACAAATATTAAAGTAACAACTAAGGAAGATGCTTCAGTTGCCGAAGGCACTGTTATTGATCAAACTCCTGCTGCTGATGGCACATCAAGAGTAGCTCTTAATACTGAAATTACTCTTGTTGTTGCAACTCAACCAGCTGAAGTTGGAGATTAATTATGATTAATCTTGATGGAATAATTACTAAAGGAATTGGCGGCTTCTACTATGTAGAGGCTGCTGACTCTATTTACGAGTGTAAAGCAAGGGGAATTTTTCGTAAAAATAGAATTACTCCACTTGTTGGCGATAGGGTAACTATTTCAGTAAATGAAAATGCTGAAAATACCATTGATGAAATTCACGAGCGTAAGAATTATCTTAACCGTCCGCCTGTAAGTAATATTGATAATTTAATAATAGTAATTTCAACAGTTGAGCCAAAGCCAAACTTTCTTGTTGCTGATAGAATTATTGCAAATGCTGAGTATAAGAACATTGAGCCAATTATTGCTGTTTCAAAGGGCGACATTTCACCTACAAATGCCGTAAAAGACGTTTATAGTAAATCAGGCATAAAAGTTGTTTGTCTTAACGAAAACGGCTCTATCGACGAAATTGCAAGCCTTATGAAAGACAAGTTAACTGCATTTACCGGTAATTCTGGTGTTGGTAAGACAACACTGCTTAACAAGCTTGATTCTTCATTAAATCTTTCAACTGCTCCTATAAGCCAAAAGTTGGGTAGAGGCAGGCACACAACAAGGCAAGCTGAGCTTTTTAAGGTTTGCGGTGGCTTTGTGGTTGACACTCCAGGCTTTTCTTCGTTTGAATTTGAAAAAGATGAATTGATTAAAAAAGATGAATTAGCTTACTGCTTTAGAGAATTTCGTGAATATTTGGGCTATTGTAAGTTTTCAACCTGTTCACATACAGCAGACAAAGGTTGTAAAATTTGTGAAGCGGTTGAGAATGGAATTATCAATAAAACACGTCACGACGACTATATAGCTCTTTATAAAGCGGCATCTGAAATTAATGACTGGGAATTAAAGTAACAAAAATTTGCCCCCTGTGTATAATGTACTATAAATACATTTGCAGGGGGCTTAAATTATGTGTAAAAGAAATTCTTGTGCAGGAATATTATTTGCTTCATTAGGACTTGGACTTGTGATTTCTTTTGTTTTACCTACAAAATTCATTGTAGTTGCTTTGGCAATTGCACTTGTATTTTGCGGAATATCCCTTTGCAAAAAATAGGGGGCAAAATTGTGAAAGTGGTAGTATTAAATCCAAAATTCTTCGGTGGTATTTTAAGAATGATATTTGGAATAAAAAAACAAGAGAATACATAAAAGACGGAGGAAACCCTCCGTCTTTTTGTTTTAGAATTTTAAGTTGTAAGTGTATTGATTTGAAAAACTAAATTCAGCAGAAGCAACATGCTCATCGTTTTCAAAGAATTTGCAGTCTGCAACGCCATTTATTGTATAACTATATTGAGTAATATAACCATAATTGTTAATGGTTGCTGTAATGACAGTTGGACCGTAATATGACTTGTGCACAGCGTTTGCACCTGCTTCATCAAAATAGAAACCATCAACTATTGCAAGCAAGCTTGTTGACATATTTTCATTTGTTGAAGTTCTTGGCTCCAAAGTGAACGCTACAACATAACCACCAGAGCCTTTTTCAGCAGAATATTCTTCAACAAGTGTTGAATCTAAAGACGCTGACTTACCAGCAGGGGGAATGCTATCGTTTAATGTTAATCCGTCACTAACACCATTCACATAAGTTTTTTCGCCACGGCTTGTACCATTTGATTGTCTTAACTTTTCATTGATTTGTCCCTTTACAAGTGCAACGGCTGTTGCAACTGTTGATGTTGTTTCAAATGAAGTCATTTGTACATCAATTTTTTGTTCTCTTGTAACTGTAACCGAGCCTTTGAAAGCTTTTGTTTTGTTGAGAGCATTTACAGTTAATCTAATTGCTTCTGATTTAGATATCGCGTTACTTGTATCGTTATTTGAATCATCGGCATCATCGTTTGCTGAATATTCGCTTGGACCAAAAATTGCAGACAAGCCAAAGTCTTGGTTAATTGAATAATCATATTTTTCTTCAGTTATCGTTGCTTCTTTGTAATCAGAAAAAGCACCATCAGTTCTAAATGTATTTAGCATATCATTTGAATTATTATAAACAGATGTAGCAATTTTTGATGCAGTTAGAAAAACATCGAAAGAGTCGTAAATTCCGTTAATTGCACTTGCAATAACTGTTGTGTCATTTGTTGCAAGACCGTTATTTACTGACACAAGGTGCTTGTTTAGTTTTTCACACGCGTCACGAAGGTCTGTAATATAGTACTCTTCAGGATTATAGCTTGAACAATTAAAAGTTTCCGCTATTTTTTGTGCCTTATCAAAGCCAACATTTTCAGTATTATTTTCATAGTTAGTTAGTGCTTCGGTAAGTGTATCAAGATATCCTGTGTTATACATGTCTTTTAATACTTTATAAATTTCTTTATATCTAAGAGAATCGGTTAATTCAGAAAAATAACGTAAGTAAATTAAGTTTTCATTTAATGCCATTTTTTCATCTGGCTCAAATTCTTTTGCAATTGAAAGAAGCTTATTACATGTTTCAACAAATTCATTTGATATATAAGTCAAATCATAAACGTCGTATTGTGATTTTGACTCATAAATTTCTGCAAATTCATTAGCAACTAAATTTAGTGCATCAGCAGAAATGCTTGATTTAACGCTTGCACTTAATGTTTCAACGTAATTTTTACAGTCGTTATAATTGTTGGCACTTAAATATTCTTTTATCTTTTCAGTTGCAGATTCAGGAGTTACCTTACCACATGACGAAAATAAAAGTACAATAGATAATATAATAGAAATAATTTTGAAAGTTTTTTTCATAGAATCACCGCTTCAATTTATTGTTTTAATGCTACCACAAGTAACAAATAAAGTCAATTGACAATAAAAAAACAGCGTAGTTTTTACTACGCTGTTAATATTATTTAATTAGTGATTTACACCATTAAAACCATTTTCCTGCTGGAACTTTTCAATCTTATCAATAACTGAAAGAAGAACATCAAAACCTTCAGAAACAGTTTCCATTTCAAAACGCTCTGGCATGTCGTGCCATGTATGATAGTAATATGTAAGCATTGGGTTCTGTGCAGCAAATGTAACAGATTTAATACCAGCTTTTGTCATAGGAGTTGAGTCACAACCACCAACTGGGTTATGAATGCAGTGATTCTTTGAAAGTGAAGGAATACCTAATTCATTGAATGAGTCCTTGAACATTTTTTCAAGGTCTTTGTCAAATCTGCAACCCTGCCAGTCGTCTTTAATAACAACTTCAAAATAATCTTTATCAGCAACTGAGTCAATGTTAAGGTTCCATGCGTTCTTTGATAAATCATCATTTGCGTGTTCATGAGCAAATGCCATTGAACCGCGAAGACCAGCTTCTTCAGAACCAACATTTAATGCTGTAATACGGCAACCCTTTGGAAGTTTATCAGGATTTTCCTTATAATACTTAAGAACTTCAAATGCAAGTGCGCAACCAGTTGCATTATCCATAGCACCGCGTGATGCATTCTTTTCGTT
>JAZUGZ010000285.1:0-2444 GCA_045641425.1 Candidatus Fimenecus sp. | reverse complement strand
AACTGAAGCAGCTTGATAACAAGTATTCCGAAATCGAACAGCGCATGGAAAGCGGCGAGATTTTTGCAGATCCCGCGGCATATACCAGATGTGCAAAAGAGATGAAGGAGTTAGAGCCTGTCGTTATGGCGTACAGGGAGTATTCTGCCTGCATTACGGCAATGGAGGAAGCGGCAGAGCTTATGTCAGACCCCGAGTTTAAGGAGCTTGCACAGGAGGAATATGCAGCCTCAAAGCAAAAATCCGCAGAGCTTGAAGAAAAGCTGAAGATGCTTTTGCTTCCCAAGGATCCAAATGACAGCCGCAATATAATTATGGAGATACGCGGCGGTGTCGGAGGAGAGGAAAGCTCGCTTTTTGCATACGATCTTTTCAGAATGTACTCAATGTATGCCGAGCGCAAAGGCTTTAAGACTGAAATTCTTTCTGAAAGCCCAACAGAGCTTGGTGGTTACAAAGAAGTTGTATTTAGTGTTGAGGGCGACGGTGCTTATTCACGTTTCAAATTTGAAAGTGGCGTTCACAGAGTACAGCGAGTTCCTGAAACCGAAAGCCAAGGCAGAATTCAAACTTCTACTGTTACTGTTGCGGTTTTACCTGAAGCTGAAGATGTTGACTTTGAATTAAACCCTGCTGATTTACAAATTGATGTTTTCCGTTCAAGTGGTGCTGGTGGTCAAAAGGTTAACAAAACTTCATCAGCAATTCGTGTAACACACCTTCCAACTGGTATGGTGGTTGAGTGTCAAGATGAGCGAAGCCAATACAAAAATAAAGATAAAGCTCTTAAAGTTTTACGCTCTCGCCTTCTTGAAATTGAGCAAGCAAAGCACGATGCTGAAATTGCGGGGGCTCGAAAAGCACAAGTTGGCACTGGCGACAGAAGTGAGCGAATTAGAACTTATAACTTCCCACAAGGCAGAGTTTCTGACCACAGAATTAGCCTTACACTTTACAAAATCGACGCTATTATGAATGGCGATATTGACGAAATTATCGATGCACTTATAACCGCTGACACAGCTGAAAAACTTAAAGCAGAGGAAAATGTATGAGTATTTCAAAGTTTGAAAAAATTTGCTTAAAACACCAAACGCCAATTGACCTTTTGGTTGTATTTACAGTAGGAATTGTATCAGGCTTAATTAGAAGCTCAACTCCAAGCAGCAAAGCTATAAATATAACTCTTTTGGTCGTAGCATTTTTAGTGCTTGAGTTTATGTCTTTAACTCAATTTAGAATTCGTAAAAGAGCTAATAAAATTTACAGTGACAAGCTTAACCCAAATGCAGCTATTAGCTTAATGGAAGAGCTTCTCACTTCTTGGCATTGCTTTGAAATGTACGAAAAGATGTATATTTACAATGACCTTTTTGGCTATTACATTTCTACTGGCAAATATGAAAATGTAATTGACACATATACCAAAATAAAACGCGAGAAAAAGAAAATTGAAAGGTCCTATGATTTACAATTAAGGCTATTTCTTTCAACAGCATATCTTTTGCGTGGCGAAAAGGATTTATATGATAAAGAGCTTGCACTAATTCGTGAACAAATGGGAAAAACCAAAATCACAAAACGCGTAACTGCTCACCAATTCACTGAAATTAGACTTTTAGAAGAATCACTTTATGGTGGTAATGACCCTAAATTTGAAGCTAAAGTTTTTGATTTTCTTTATGAAAAAAATTCAAACGGAAAAGATAAAAATCCAAAGCCTACAAATATGCAAATGATTTCAGCTTATGGTTTGCTTTTTAATTATCACAAATTAAATGGCGACAACAAAACTGCAACTGAATATGCAAATAAAATTGTGGATATGGGTAATGAACAGCTTGCAGTTTACAGAAACGCGAAGGAATATTTAAGTGTAAAAGCGGAGGGGTAAAATGAAACCGTTTAAGATTAATAAATTTGAAATGTTTGCGCTTACCAAGCCAGCCTTATTTAGAGTTGTTTTAGCTTCGTTTTGCTTACTTTTAGGGTTTATAATTTTCTTATTATGTTTAATGCCACCTATACCTATAGATGATACTTCAATTGGTCTTATTATTAGTTATTTAATTTTATCTGGAGTATTGATTATATATCCTAATTTAGTAGCTAATGCAAAAGTAGTATTAGCAGGGCAACCAGAAAAAAGCATGTTACTTTGTAGCGAAGCCTTAAACAGAACCAACTACCTTTTAAGTGTTCTTGGCCCTCGTTTTACTAAGCAAAGGTCAATTCTTTGTGCAAACAGAATTGCCTATTTCATAAATATGGGTAATTTCCAACTTGCACGAGAAGAGATTGCTCTTTTTCAACAATATTTTGATTTAGAAAAATATGCACCAACATCTGCTGTGCTTTTTCTAAATTCCGCAGTTCTTGACCTTTACGAAAACAATGTTGATGCTTATGAAATTGACATAAAAAAAGCACATGAATATAAAGAT
>JAZUGZ010000284.1:0-1575 GCA_045641425.1 Candidatus Fimenecus sp. | reverse complement strand
ATGCAAAACCTGCTATATTTTATGTGAACATCCAAAATGGGATGCTAAAACTGGTAAATGTGCAACTTGTGCCCACGTTTGCGAGCATACAAGCACTACATCCACAACAACAACAAAAGCAACAAAAACAGCTGATGGTAAAATTGTTAAGAAGTGTAAAGCTTGCGGATATGTTGTATCTACAACAACAATTTACCATCCATCAAAATATACACTTTCAACATCCACTTACACTTATGACGGTAACAAAAAAGGCCCTGGAATTTCAATTTATGATACAAAGGGCAACAAGCTTGTTAAAGGTACTGACTATACTGTAACTTCTCCAAGTGGTAGAACTAATGTTGGTAAGTACACTTATAAAATTACTTTTATTGGTAAATACAGTGGCACAGCTTCACTAACATTTACAATTAAGCCTAAGGCTACATCAATTTCAACACTTTCGGCAATTAAGGGTGGCTTTAAGGCAACTTGGAAAAAGATTACCACACAAACAACTGGCTACCAAATTCAAGCGGCCGCTGACAGCAAGTTCACAAGTGATGTGCATACATACACTTATTCAAAGAACACAACAACTTCAGCAAGCTGTACTAAGAACTTAAAGGCTGGCAAAAAGTATTATGTTCGTATTCGCACTTATAAAACTGTAACAGTTAATGGAAAGAGTGAGAAGATTTATTCAAGCTGGTCAAGTGCTAAGTCAATAACTACGAAGAAATAAAACAAATGACCGTTTCTTTTGAAACGGTCATTGTGATGTTTTGTTGACTCAAGGTTTTGCTCAAGCATTTTGAATGTTATCCTATTTAGGTTTAACATATATTTTATATCCCTGAGGAGGGCAAAAAAATGAAAAACAAAAAAATTATTGACATGGCTCTAATTGCTCTTATGGCGGCAATTATTGCGGTATGCTCGTGGATTACAGTGCCTATTGGTCCTGTTCCAATTACGCTTCAAACATTTGGTGTGTTTTTAGCACTTAGGTTTTTGGGTGGCAAAAAGGGTACACTCGCTGTAATTATCTACATTTTACTTGGTGCTATTGGTGTGCCAGTATTCGCAAACTTTAAGGGCGGACTTGGTGCTATTATGGGTCCAACTGGTGGTTACATAATCGGCTTTGTTTTGAGCGGCATTGTTGTTATTCTTTTTGAATTAGTAAAAAAGAACAAAATAGTAATGAACGCAATTGCTGATGTAATTGGTTTGCTCGGTTGCTATGCTCTTGGTACAGCTTGGTTCTACTTTACAATGGGCGTTGAAAAGGGAATGAGTGTTTACAAGGTGCTAACCCTTTGCGTAATTCCATTTATTATTCCTGATATTATCAAAATTGCTCTTGCAGAGCTTGTGTGCATTAAAACACCAAAATCTCTTAAGAAATAATAAAATTTATAAGATTTAAGGGGCGAGGTAACTCGTCCCTTTTCTATTGTAATTTAATTAAAAGTATGGTAAAATAATTTGATAAAATCTTGGAGGCGTTAAAGATGATTAAAATTTCTCCGTCTATTCTTTCTTGCGACTATGGCAAAATGGCAGACGAGCTTAAAAATATGGAGGACT
>JAZUGZ010000283.1:0-3644 GCA_045641425.1 Candidatus Fimenecus sp. | reverse complement strand
AACAATAGCACCTAAAGTGTCGTTGTCGCCAATTTCAATTTCTTCCGTTGAAATTGTGTCGTTTTCATTGATAACTGGCATAACACCAAATTCAAGAAGCTTTGAAACTGTATTCTTAAAATTGTCGTGTGCGGTTTTGTCATTTACAACTGAATTTGTAATAAGGATTTGCGCAATAGTATGGTTATACTCTGAAAATTCTTTATCGTAAACATACATAAGCTCGCACTGGCCAACTGCCGCAGCAGCCTGCTTTGTGCTCATATCGTCAGGTTTGCCGTGTAGCGCTAATTTGCCAACACCCATACCAATAGCACCTGATGAAACTAAAATAATTTCGTGACCAGCGTTAAGTAAATCACTTAAAACTTTGCAAAGGCACTCAACTCGCCTAATATTCATTCTGCCACCCTCGTGTGCAAGGGTTGAAGTGCCAACTTTAACAACAATTCTCATTTTTATTCCCCCACGGAAAATATTAAAATAAGTCTATCACAAAAAGCCTTATTTATCAAGCAAAATATAGTGAATGAGTGATTGAAATATTAAACAAATTATGATAATATAGTTTAATAAGAAGTTTCAAAGGTTAGTGACATTATGAACAACATAGTTATTAAAAACAATGAATTTTTCTTCACAAGAAGAAACGAATTAGTGCGTATATCTCCCGTAGGTAAAAATGCTATTCGTTTTCAAGGCTTTCCTGATGCAAGATTCGTTGACAAAAACTACACTTTAATGCCCAAAGCAGAAAATGGAATAATTGAGGAAACAGAAAGAAGTATTTCTTTAACTGTGGGGAAACTCAAGCTAACACTTTTTAATAATGGTAGCATTGAAGTGCATTTTGACGATAAAAAAATCATTAAAGAAAAGCCAGAGCTCACATTTAATGATGGATTTAGGCGCTATGAAAACATTGGCGACAAAATGTGGAAAGCAAAAATCACATTTGAATCTCACGAAAATGAGCATTTTTACGGATTAGGTCACAGCTTTGACAGTTTGTTTGACCTTAAAGGCTCGTCAATTGACATTCGAAATGTTAACGCGAAATGCACTATTCCTTATGTTTACTCGTCAATGGGTTATGGACTTGTTTGGAACATTCCATCAACTGGACTTTGCGAGCTTACTAATAATCACACTCGCTTTAGTAGTGATTGTTGCGAATTTATTGATTTAATTATTATTGGTGGCACGCCTAAAGAAGCTACACAAACACTTTGCGACCTTTATGGATATTCTCCAAAAATTCCACATTGGGCAACTGGCTTTTGGCAGAGCAGACTTCGTTATGAAACGCAGGATATGCTTTTAGATGTTGCAAGAAGATATAAAGAAGAGAACATTCCGCTCTCTGCAATAGTTTGCGACTATTTCCATTGGACAGAGCAAGGCGACTACAAATTTGACGAGAAATATTGGCCAAATGTTAAGGCTATGACAGATGAGCTTCACAGTATGGGCACAAAATTAGTCGTTTCAGTTTGGCCTACTGTTAATGAAAACAGCGAAAACTACTGGCACATGAGCACTCACAACTTACTTATGCGAACTGCTAAAGGTAACGGCAGAGTTTTTGATTTCTATGGCCCACAGTTTGAAATAGATGTAACAAACCCAGAAACAAGAGAATTTGTTTGGAGCAAGCTTCAAAAGAATTATATAGAAAATGGTGTTGATGCTCTTTGGTTTGATGAGGCAGAGCCTGAAATTCACCCAGAGCATTTTGATAACCTTTTACTTTACGAGGGTCGTGGCGACAAGGTAGGCCTACTTTACCCGTACTATTACTCAAAACTTGCTTTTGACGGATTTAAGTCAATAGGTCAAAACGAAATAGCAACACTTACTCGTTGTGCATATCTCGGTAGCCAAAAATTCGCAAGTGTTGTTTGGAGTGGTGATATTCCGTCAACATTTGAGAGTCTTTCTACTCAAGTTAAGGGCGGACTTAATATGGCCATGTGTGGTATTCCGTGGTGGAATACCGACATTGGTGGTTTTTATGGTGGCGACACAACAAGTGAAGAATACAGAGAGTTAATTTTACGCTGGTTCCAATTTGGTGTGTTTAGTCCTATTATGAGGCTTCACGGAAATAGAAACAGACACGGCGAAAGTAGTGGACTTAAAGAGGCGTCTGGCGACCCAAATGAAATTTGGAGCTTTGGCGAAGAAAACTTCCCAATTCTTAAAGAGCTTGTACTTCTTCGTGAAAGGTTAAGACCATACGTAGAAAAGCAATTTGAAATTTCATCTACACTCGGCTACCCTGTTATGAGGCCTATGTTTTTTGAATACCCTGATGATGAAATCTGCTATTCACTTGACAGTCAGTACTTTTTTGGCGATGATATTATTTTTGCACCGATTGTAAACAAAGGGCAAACCGAAAAGGATGTTTACATTCCAGATGGCGAATGGATTTTAACTAAAAATAAGGCTGTTTTTGGCAAAGGCTGGCATAAAATTTCAGCACAAAAGAATGAATTTATTGCACTTGTTAAAAAAGGTGCAAGTGTAATAGATGCTTTTTAACTAAAGCAAATTAGGAGATGACAAAAATGAAAAAAATCTTAAAAATAGTACTTCCAATTTTTATTGCAACAGTTTTAGTTGTTGCAATTTGCCTTGGAATTTTCTTAATTAAGCCTCAAATGGACATTAAGAAAAATCGTGAAACGTTGACTGTCGAAAACGTTAGTCAATTATCATCTACAGACTGTATTCATTTTTTAAGAACTGGTAGCTCTGATGCTATTTTAATTGAAAGTGATGGTCACTTTGCACTTGTTGACTGTGGCGAAGACAGTGACAACCCAAGAAACTTTCCTGACTTAGAGCTTAAAGGCTATGAAGAAGAGGTACTTAAATACTTAAACGAAAATGCCAAAAACAAAGATGGTAAAATCCACCTTGATTTTGTGCTTGGCACTCACGCTCACTCTGACCACATTGGTGGATTTGACACAATCATTAGTGCAGAAAATGTTGAAGTTGACAGAGCATATCTTAAAAGATATGAAGAAAGCAAAATTAGAGAGTCAGAAATAATTGAGTGGGATAATATGGAGGTTTACAACCAAATGGTTGATGCCTTAAATGCAAAGAACGTTCCAATTATTGCCGACATTACTGAAACAGAATTTAATCTTGGCAACTTTAACATCAAGCTTTTCAACACAGAATATGAAAGCACAAACGGCCCAGTTGGTGAAAACGACAATGCAATGGGCGTACTCGTAGAGAAAAATGGCAAAAAAGTATTTTTAGCTGCTGACATTGACAATTACTCTGGTGATGAGGACAGACTCGGCCCACAAATTGGCGATATTGATGTACTTAAAGTTGGCCACCACAGTTACAGCCACTCCACAAGCGTTAAATGGCTTAAAACATTACGCCCCGAGGTTTGCGTTGTTACTAATGACTACGAAAGCACCGACAAGCGAACACTTCGCAAAATTTCATTTATTTCACACTCCCCTATTTTAGTAACTGGCGAGGAAAATGGCGTTGTAGTAGCATTTAACGAAGACGGCACACTTTCATATTATAATCATAAATAATTATTAAAATTAGGCAAAAAAGGAGGACTCAACGAGCCCTCGTTTGGATGCTATAATATCTTCAAT
>JAZUGZ010000282.1:0-4386 GCA_045641425.1 Candidatus Fimenecus sp. | reverse complement strand
CACAAGGATTCGAACCTTGAATGACGGAGTCAGAACTAGGAAAAAGTGCTTACTAACCCAATAATATCAAGGTTTTACGCTGTTTTTATCTACACTTTATCTCTCGTCAAAATCATTTGTTCTTTTATTAACTTTTGACTTATATTAGATAACGATTTTTACTCAAAATAGCAAAAATTTTGTCTTCAATTTGTCTCTAATAAAAGCAGGGAAGGGGTATTCTGCATAAACAAAGAATAAAACAGGCGGGGAGTGTCAAAACTTCCTGCCTGTTTTTAGGTAAACCGAAAATCGGATATTGGATTAAATATTAAACATAAATTAAATGTAATTACCCTCAATATCGCAAACACCGTTGAGGTAACAGTCAAGCTGAATAACATCAAACGCATCAATTGCGCCGTCGTGGTTAAGGTCGGCGGTTGCCTTTTGAGCATTTGTTAAAGAAATTTGGCAAGACACATTGCTATAAAGCATAGCGTAATCGCTTGAATTGATAACACCGTTAAGGTCAATGTCGCCCATATTGTATTTAACAGATATTTCAACATATCGGCAATCCATTTGGCTAACACCACCCGATTTATCAAGACCAACTGGTGGAGTATAAGGTGTGCCGAACTCATTTGTTTTAAGAATACGGATATTATATTCGGCTACTGTTAAATCGTCACTTGCCCAAGTGCTAATTGCTTGACTTCTTCCTTCACATTCAGCTACAAGCTTTGCACCATTTTGAACTGCAATATATGGGTTGTTGATTGCAGGCTCACAAAGACCAGTTTCTGCATCTGAAATGTAAGAATAGCAGTAGACAGAAGAATTATCAAATAATGAAATAGTTCCATCGCCTTGCATTGAGTCAATAGCTCTTTTGCCTTTGAATGTTACATCTACATTATCGTTAAAGAACATGTAATCTTGAGTACCCTTATAAGCACTATATTTATTACCTGCGTCAACTGTAAGTGTGCCATCGCCCTTAAAATATAGATACCAATTTTGGAATGTAATGCCATTACATTTGTTATTAGTATTTATATTGTTTGTGCCTTTAAGAATTACTTTAGTATCATTACCAATGTAAATTGCTGACCTACTACCATCACTAATTGTGTAATAATTTGCTAATGATGTTACATCCATATTAAAATTGTTAAGAATTAAAGTATCATAACTACTATCATATGTTCCCTTTGGATAATAGGTAACAGTACCATCTCCAAAAACATCATCACAATTCAAATTAGTAATTTGAGTATCGCCAATATAACAGTTGTATCCTACTGCACCAATAACTGGGAATGTGTACTCAATATAAGCACCAGATACAGATCCATAATAGTTACGAACAGATGCTCTTTGTCCATTAACAGTAATATTCAAAGCATCTTCTGAAGCTAATAAGTTACCAGTGGTCGGTTCAATTCTTAATCCAACCCAATAGCTTTTTCCGTTTTGAAATGTAGTTGTTAATGAATCAACACTTCCTTTTTCGTCCCAAGTAATATCTGTAATTTTATATCCATCACCAGCCAAAGGTAACTCGGTTTGTGGTGTTGCCCCTACAGTAGGTGCTGTAACATTGATATCAATATGGCTTATTGTGAATTTATCAAATTCCAATGTTATACGCTGTCGTTGATTTCCACTTATTTTTTCAACAGTTGCAGGAATTCTGTTAACAGTTATTTCGGCATTTTGTGTAAATTCTGTATTTGCTGGCAAGTCGCAATAAATGTTTACTGTATATGAATGACCTTGAGTAAATTTACTGGTTGAGGCCATTTGAAATTTATTATCTAGCATCCAATCAATGCTAGAAATTGTAACCAAATCAGAAGATGAAGTACCACTAAAAGTTGGCTCTTTACCTAATTGAGGTGCAACAACCGTTAGATTAAGTTTGTCTATTGTTTTTATATTTATATCAAATTGAGCCGGATTTGGACGATAAAGAATATCGGCATAGCATTTATTGAAAGAATCATCTACCGCATAAGCGTTACCTGTACCACTATTGCTAACATGTATAGACATTTTACCTAATTGATTATTACCCATTCCATTAGAAATTGTAGTAACACCTGAAAGCCCATAAACATCTCTATTAGAATCGGCGTTCCAGTTAATATTAACACGAACATCTGGCGTTATAGTCATTTGTTCAGAACTCCAATGAGCTTGATTTATAGCTGCTTTTGCCCTTTCTGGATTATCGGTTGAAATGTTAACTGTGCCTTCGCCTTGGAACGTAAGTAAACCTTCACAATAAATACCTGTATATCCAGCTACAATGTTCAAATTTGGTCCTAATCCTAATCCGTTTAAGGTTAATGTTAGACCTGTATTACAGTTAATTCCGTAAAACATACCTGAAATTTCACAATCTGTTTGAACAATCACTTGAATAGCTGTTACGCTAGATTTAGCTTTTATTATAATACCAGTACTAGTAATGTCACCAGTAATAAAAATAGTACTTCCTCTAACAGACCAATTTGTACCAGACATTTCTTGGGTACAATCGGTAATAACTTCCCCATTTATTTGAAGATTGTTCAAGTATGCACTAGCTTCACCACTTTTTACTACATCTGATGCAGAAGCTGATATAGGCATAGTAGCAATGCACATCACAAGCACTAAAATTATAGCCAAACAGCTTTTGAGTTTTTTCATATATAATTCCCCCTTAAAACAGGATACAAATATCCACTCTATAGAATTATATAATAATTTTTGCAGGATTTATATTACCCAAAAGTGTAATTTTTAGCATAAAAATGCTCCCCTTAAATTGTCATCAAGGGGAGCCTTAATAGGTGTTATCTAAATATTGCTATGCCTAACGAACGAGCTTTTACTGCAAGCTCTGTTCTACT
The DNA here is from genome assembly GCA_045641425.1 of Candidatus Fimenecus sp. GTDB lineage: Bacteria > Bacillota > Clostridia > Oscillospirales > Acutalibacteraceae > Fimenecus. The sequence continues at coordinate 1,501 of JAZUGZ010000282.1, read as the reverse complement.
ACGAAGTCCTGTTTTTTCAAGCATACTTTTAATATGCTTTTTTACTGTTTCTACCGATATAAACAAATGCTCTGCTATTTCGGTGTTTTTATAGCCACCAGTTAACTCTTTTAATACTTCAAGCTCTCGTTCGGTTAGTTCATCACTTGTTATATTGCCAAATTGAATTGTAGGGCTTTTTTGAGGATAAACAATTTCCCCATTTGACACTTTATCAAGCATTTCTAAAATAGTTTCTTCGCTATATTCCTTATACCAAAAGCCTTCAACACCAATTTTTTTAGCAAACTCTATCCACGAAAATTCTGGCATAGATGTTGCAATAATTATTTTGATATTTGGATTATTCTTTTTTATTTTCTCTGATACTTCAAGTCCGTTTGAACCACTTTGCATCATAACATCCATTATTATAATATCAACCTCATTACGAAGGCAATATGCTTCAGCAAGTGCAGCATCATCAAAGGAGGATACAATTTCATAATTTGAAGATGCCTTTACTGTTTGCTCTAAAAAGCTTCGTGTAATTGACTGGTCTTCAACGATTATTATTTTATATGGTTTCATAATCATTCTCCTTTTTAGGGATAGATATATAAAGCTTAAATTCAGGCAGGCTATCAATTTTCATTTCGCCACCTGCCAAAGTTACCTTTTTGCGAAGCATTGAAAGTCCACCACCTTCAAAAATTTCGCCTTTAGGTTTGTTGCCATCGTTTTTGATAACTATAATATAATTCTCAAAGTTAGTCTGGAGCTCAACAAAAAGATTATGACTATCAGCATGCATTACACAATTTGTTAAGCACTCTCTAATAGCTAAAGCCACTATATCAAGGGATTTTTCATTCTTAACAATTTCGCCAGTAATATGTATTTTAACTCCAATTTTGCTTGCTGATGTAATTAAATCATCAATTTGATTTTCGGGCTTTTCGTGAGTTCTAACTGAAAGCAAATCAAGGTTATTTTTCCAGCCAGTAACAAGCTCACTAATTGAGCTATAATCATTTTCTTTAATAACCTTTTGTGTTCCTAAAAGCAAACTACCGAAGCTATCATGAATGCGAATTTTTGCGTTTAATATTTCTTTTTCTCTAACATATTCATCAAGCAAAAGTCCATATTCTCTAATCTTTTTATTAGAAGCATCAATTCGCTGGTTTTCAATTCGTAAATTCTCAATAGCTTTGGCTCTTTCGGTAACATCTACAGCCATAATTTCAGTATATTGTTCGCTATATTGCTTAATTGCAAAATCAACTATCCAATTTTCGTTTAGGGTGATAGTTGTAGATGGATAACTTTTTATTAGTTCAACAAATTCATTACCATTTAAGACATTTACTTTTTGCATTGCTCGGCTAATACTATTCATCTTTTCATTACAAAGAACAACCTTGCCTTTTTCTGTGAAATAGCATAGTCCAACATCAGTTTTATCAAAGGCATCTCTAATAGAAGCTGTTGAAACACCATTGAACCTAAAGTTTACAAT
>JAZUGZ010000281.1:0-4176 GCA_045641425.1 Candidatus Fimenecus sp. | reverse complement strand
TAATAATAAAAAATATTTATGTTTAGCTCAAAAATATCTTCATTTTTTTCTAAAATACTAATGACAAAATAAACAAAATGTAGTATAATCTTAAAGTTAATATGCATTATTATGCGTACTTGGAGGAATTGTTATGGCAATCGTTAGAAAAGAGGCATATTTTAACTCTTCAAACGGAGTAAATAAAGTACATACATTAATTTGGGAAGACCCAGATTTAACCCCTATTGGCGTTATTCAGTTAACTCACGGAATGAGTGAGCATATTCTTCGTTATGATGACTTTGCAAGGTTTTTAGCATCAAACGGATTTGTAGTTTGTGGTAACGACCATATAGGTCACGGCAAGAGTATTAACGAGCGTACTGAAATTGGTTTCTTTGCCTCACAAAATGGCGACAAGCGCCTTGTAGATGATATGCACATTCTTACTAAAATTATGAAAAAGCGTAATCCTGATATTCCTTATTTTCTTTTCGGTCATAGTATGGGTTCGTATTGTGCAAGAGTTTATGCAGCACATTTTGGTGAAGAGCTTAATGGCTTAATCCTTTGCGGTACTGGTGAAGTGCCAGACATTTCTTCAGCACTTTTACCACTTATGGATACAATTTGTGAAAAGTATGGCGAAAAACGCAGAGTTGACCAAATTGGCGATGTTATGAATAAAGGTGCTTCAATGATTGTTGGCGACTCACAAAATCCACTCGCTTGGCTTTCAATAGACAAAGACAACAGACTTCGTTATTCTAACGATGACCTTTGTGGATTTACTTACACACTTCGTGGTTACAGAGATATGTTTGCTGTAATTTGTGAAGCTTGTGAAGGCTCTTGGGCATACAAGCTTCCACAGAATTTACCAATCTTCATTATTTCTGGTGCTAATGACCCAGTTGGCTCAAAGGGCAGGGGCGTTTTAGCAGTAGCCGACAACCTTGTTGATGCTGGAATTGAGCCACAGGTAATTCTTTACCCAGGTCTTCGCCACGAAATTCTTAATGAAGAAGATAACGACAGAGTATATAACGATATTCTTGAATTTTTACATACTTGCTACACCGCAAGATAAGGAGAATAAAATTGACACAGTTCGTAGATGAGAAAAAAATTACTGAACAACAAAATATTGCAAATGAAGTTAAAGATTTAATTCTTCTTCGCTATGGTAAAACTCCGCTTGCATTTGTTCACACTTACGGTTGCCAAGGTAATGTGGCAGATAGTGAACGAATTAAAGGTATGCTTATTTCTATGGGTTACCAAATGACCGAAGAAATAGGCGAAGCTGACTTAATCCTTTATAATACTTGCGCAATTCGTGAACACGCTGAAGATAGAGTCTTTGGTAATGTTGGTGCAATTAAAAAGCTAAAAAAATCAAATCCTAATTTAATTATTGCTCTTTGCGGTTGTATGATGCAGCAAGAGCATATTCGAGAAAAGATTTATAACAGCTACCCATTTGTTGATATTGTTTTCGGTACACATGCTCATTATTTATTACCAGAGCTTATGAAGCAATATTTAACTCGTGGTAAACGAGTTGTATCTGCTTTCGAAATGGATGGCGAAATCGCCGAGGGCTTACCAGTTTATCGTGACAGAACAGCAAAAGCTTGGCTTCCAATAATGTATGGTTGCGACAACTTTTGTAGCTATTGCGTAGTGCCTTATGTTAGGGGTAGAGAAAGAAGCAGAAAGCCAGATGAAATAATTAAAGAAGCAAAGCAGATTATTGCCGAAGGTTATAAAGATATTACACTTCTCGGTCAAAATGTTAACTCTTATGGTAAAGGTCTCGAAGAAGATATTAACTTCTCAAAGCTTTTAAGAATGATAAATGATTTGCCGGGCGACTTTACAATTCGCTTTATGACATCTCATCCAAAAGATTGCACTCACGAGTTAATTGACACAATTGCCCAGTGCGAAAAGGCTTCAAAGCATATTCACTTACCATTCCAATCAGGTAACAACCGAGTACTTTCTGAAATGAATAGGCGTTACACTCGTGAAAAGTACTTGGAGCTTATAAATTATGCTAAAGAAAAAATTGAAGATCTTTCACTTACAAGTGATGTAATTGTCGGCTTCCCAGGTGAAACCTATGAAGAATTTTGCGACACACTTTCACTTGTAAAAGAAGTTGAATTTACTTCACTCTTTACATTTATTTTCTCTTCTCGTAAGGGTACAAAAGCGGCAGAAATGCCAGACCCAATTTCTCACGAAGAAAAGGCAAAATGGTTCAAAGAGCTTTGCGATTTACAAGAAAGCATAGCAGCAGACCATAGTGCTAAAATGAAAGGCAAAACTTACAGAGTTCTTTGCGAGGGCGAGAGCAAAAATGTACCTGAACTTTTAGCAGGTAGAACAGACGGAAATGTGATTATCGAATTTAACGGCGAAAAAGAGCTTATCGGTAAATTCTGTCACGTTAAAGTTACAGAGCCACTTAACTGGATAGTTCGTGGCGAATTAGTAGATTAAACCAATTGGTTTATAATAAATTTTTCTATATAAAGGAGTACCATTATGGACAATCTTGAAAAACTCACAAGAGAACTCGGCGCTGCAATTCAGCAGGACGAGCGTTATGCAAAATTTGTTGCTGCAAGAGAAGCTAATGACCAAGACACAGGCCTTGCAGAGCTTATGAGCAAAATTCAGCTTATTCAGATTTCTTACCAGCACGAAGCTGCTAAAGAAAATGCTGACGAAGGAAAGCTTAAGGCTTATGACGAAGAATTCAGAGGCGTTTACACAGAAATTATGCAGAATAAAAATATGCGTAATTACGAACTTGCAAGAAAAGACATTGACGATATGATGAACTATCTTACAGGCATTCTTGCACTTTGTGTAAATGGCGACGACCCAGCAACTTGCGACCCAACAGCACACGATGACGGTTGCGGTGGCGACTGCTCATGCTGTGGTAGTGACTGTGGCCACGACCATCACCACGAATAATTAAAGCTTAAGGGAGGGACATAAGATGGCTGAACTTTCACCAATGATGAAACAGTATTTTGAAATAAAACAGAATTACCAAGACGCTATTCTTATGTTCCGCCTTGGTGACTTTTACGAAATGTTCTTTGAAGATGCTAAAATTGCATGAAAAGAGCTTGACTTGGTTCTTACCGGCCGTGACTGTGGTCAGGAGGAGCGAGCACCAATGTGCGGTGTTCCGTTCCACAGTGCCGACTCTTATATTGCAAAACTTGTCTCACACGGCTATAAGGTAGCTATTTGTGAGCAGATGGAAGACCCAGCTTTAGCAAAAGGCATTGTAAAGCGTGATGTTATCCGCCTTGTTACACCGGGTACTGTTATTGAAAGCTCAATGCTTGACGAATCAAAAAACAACTATTTAGCTGCCATTTGTTCTTATGACGGCAAGGTAGGTTTATCTTTTATTGATATTTCAACAGGTGAAGTTAACCTTACAGAATTTTCTGAAAACACAGAGCAAAGAACAATGAACGAAATGGGTAGGTACAACCCATCTGAAATCATTCTTAATAAAGAAGCAGTTTCATTCCCAAAACTTTGTGAATTCATTTCTAAAAAGCTTGAAGCATCTGTTGAAGTATTAACAGACGAATTTGATTTAGAAAAATCTACCGAAGCAATTAAAAGACTTTTTGATACAACCGATTTAACTACACTTTCGCTCAATGGCAGAGAAAGTGCAACTAAAGCACTTGGTGCGTCAATTCTTTATTTAGAGTCAACTCAAAAACGAGAGCTTGACAACATTAAAAATGTAAATTTCTATACCGATGCAAAGTATATGAAACTCGGTGTTTCTGCAATTCGCAACCTTGAACTTATTGAAACAATGCGTGACAGAAATACTAAAGGCTCACTTTTGTGGGTGCTTGACAAAACTAAAACAGCAATGGGCAAGCGAATGCTTCGTTCATTCCTTGAACGCCCACTTTACGACTGCGTAGAAATTTCAAAAAGACTTAATGCGGTTGATGAGCTTTACTCAAAAACAGAGATTCGTGAAAGCGAAATGAAGCTTCTTTCTGGTGTTTATGATATTGAGCGTCTTATGACTCGAATTGTATATAACACAGCAAATGCTAAAGAGCTTCTTTCACTTCTTTCTACTCTTCAAAAGCTTCCTGAAATCAAAGAGCTTTTAAGCAAATGTGAATG
>JAZUGZ010000280.1:0-3294 GCA_045641425.1 Candidatus Fimenecus sp. | reverse complement strand
TGTTAATTATTCAGTGTCATCAGCTTCTGGTTCAGAGGGCGACACAGTCACAGTTAGCGTAAGGCTTAATTCAAGCGTTCAAATTTGGGGTGCAAATGTTTCTCTTAAATTCAACCCAAGTGAGCTTAAATATGTAAGCAGTTCAAAGGGCGGAGTTGTTTCTGGCGGTAGCTTAAATCCAACATCAAATTCTATCAATTTTTCAGGTATGTATAGTGCCAAAAGTGGTACGGTATTTACAGCAACATTTAGAATATTAAAAGCATCTGGCGACTCTGTGCTTTCACTTTCAAGTACAGAAAATACCGATGATTCAGGAAATGTATATGGTGCATCTTGTACAGGTGGAAAAATCACAATTTCAAAGCTTGTTACAGGTATTACTCTTGATAAATCATCAGTAACTCTTAAAAAAGGCGAAACTGCTACAATTACTCCAACAGTAACACCAGCTGACGCTACTAATAAAACAGTTACATATTCAACAACAAATTCAAAAGTTGCTACTGTTTCAAATGGTAAAATAACAGCAGTAGGTGGCGGTACAGCTACAATTACCGCAACAGCAGGGGGCAAAAGTGCAAAATGTACTGTAACAGTTAAGGTTGCACAAACAGGAATTACACTTTCAGGCGCAAAAAATAAAACAGTTACTGAAGGTCGAAGCTTAAAGCTTGATACTGTAAAAGTTCCAGCTGATGCAACAGATAGCTTTGGCACAGCTTGGAAATCATCTGACACAAGCGTTGCAACTGTTTCTGCAAATGGTACAGTTACCGCCGTAAAATCTGGTACAGCAACCATTACAGCAACTTCTAATGGTTGGTCAGTGGCTTATGTTGTTACTGTAAATGAAAAACCAAGCGAAACTGAAAGCTCAACTGAAGAATCGACAGAAGATGAATCAACTACTGATGAATCTACAACAGAAGAGCCCACTTCAGAAAAGGTAACAGAAAGTACAACAGCTGAAGGACCAACAACAGTAAAAGAAGTTCAAAAAACAAGCGCAATTAAATCAATATATAAAAGATTACACGACAAATTTTTTGACAAAACTAAAACTGTACCAAGATATTATCATTATTTAATGAATATTTCAGTTGGCGTAATTACAGCGGCAATTACTATTCCTGTAACTGCAATTGTAACGTCAAATATTGTTAAAAATAAAGGCAAAAAGAAAGACCCTGAGGGCCCTGAAGAAAAATAAGAGGTAAATTATGCTTAATATTGGTTGCCATTTGTCAGCATCAAAAGGCTTTTTGAATATGGGTGAAACCGCTCTTTCACTTGGTGGTAATACTTTTCAGTTTTTTACTCGCAACCCAAGGGGCGGTAGTGCTAAAGAAATTGACCCAGAAGATGCAAAAGCCTTAATTGAACTTATGAATAATAACGGCTTTGCAAAAATACTTGCACACGCACCTTATACACTTAACGCTTGTGCTAAAGTGCCAAGTATTCGTGAGTTTGCTCACAATACAATGCTTGACGACTTAAAACGAATGGAATTTGTGCCAGGGAACATGTATAATTTCCACCCGGGTAGCCACGTTGAACAGGGCATAGAAAAGGGAATAGAGCTTATTTCCGATCTTCTTAACGATATTTTGTGGGAAGAGCAAACAACTACCGTTTTGCTTGAAACAATGGCAGGTAAAGGTAGTGAAGTCGGTTCTCGTTTTGAAGAACTTCGTGAGATTATCGATAGAACAGAATTAGATAATAAACTTGGCGTTTGCCTTGATACTTGCCACGTTAATGATGCTGGTTATGACATAGTTAATGACCTTGACGGAGTTTTAACTCAGTTTGATAAAGTAATAGGCCTTGATAGGCTCAAAGCACTTCATATTAACGATAGCAAAAATCCACTCGGCGCTCATAAAGACAGGCACGAGAAAATAGGCGAGGGACATATTGGAACTGAAGCATTTGAAAGAATTGTTAATCATCCAGTGCTTCGTGATTTGCCAATGTTCCTTGAAACACCAAATGAGTTAGATGGTTATAAAGCCGAAATTGAGCTTTTACGCTCTTTGCAAAAGTAAAAATAGCTTAATATTATTTATTGTAGCAGAGGTGATGTGAATGACTGAAAAAGAACGAATTGAAGAATATGCAAAAGCGTGTGATAAAGCACACAGTCACTTAGAAGCACCACTTATAGGAAGAGTTTTAACACCAATCTGCAAATCATGCTTAAATGCAGATTATCATTATGGCACTTGGGATGAACCTGAATGTGCGGTTTATAAAACCATGCCAGATAAATATAGAAATGCAGATGACTATGAATGCCCGTATTACAAGCAAATTCCTAATATAGGAGATGCATATTTGCCAGAACACATGCGAAAGGGTAATAAGTAAAAATAATTATAAAGGTACTGTAAAATAATCTGCAGTACCTTTTTTTATTTGCCTTTTTGAACAAATATAATTAAAATGAATAGTATGTAACGGAACTTATTTCCAAAAATAAAAAAAGGAGACGTTTTCTTGAATAAATTTTTAGAAGAATTAGAAGAGAGCATTAAGGAAACTTGCTTTTGCGATGACGAAGCAGTTGAATGTTCAAAAAAATGTATAAACGAATATGACGGAATTTCTAAACTTCCTAAAAATACCGTAGTAGCTATGGCTTATGTGCCTTTTCAAACTTGTAAAGATAGTTATGATGCTGAAAAAGCACTTTCTAAAGGCACATTGTTTAGAAGCCTTAACAAGCCATTTTTAGGAGGTAAGTGTATATGACAGAAAGAGAAATTTTATTAAAAAAGCTTTCTGCACTTCAGTTTGCATCTTGGGAACTTCATTTATATTTAGATACTCACCCACATGATAAAGATGCAATAGAAATGCAAAAGAAATATACTGCTAAGAGCAAAGAATTAAGAAAGATTTTTGAAGCAAAATATGGCCCATTAGATTATAAATCAGGTTCTGGCGAAATGTGGATTAAAAATCCTTGGCCATGGGATATTAAGGAGTGTGGATAAGCTATGTTTCAATATGAGAAAAAATTACAGTATCCTGTAAAAATTAAAAACCCAAATCCAAAATATGCACAAATTATTATCAGCCAGTTTGGCGGTCCAGACGGCGAGTTAGCAGCATCACTTCGCTATCTTTCACAGCGTTTTTCAATGCCATATCCTGAGCTTAAAGGACTTCTAACTGATATAGGCACAGAGGAACTTGCACACCTTGAAATGATAGGTGCTATCGTATACCAGCTTACAAGAAACTTGACAATCGACGAAATTAAAAAGTCAGGCTTTGACACTT
>JAZUGZ010000279.1:0-5508 GCA_045641425.1 Candidatus Fimenecus sp. | reverse complement strand
CTTGTTTACGCTACCACGAAGGATTGCGTGAGCAAGCTCATTGCCCTTTGATTCAACCTCCCAGCCTCTGTAAAGGAAGGTGTGGCCGCTTTGTGCTGCCTTGATTGCATTGAGCATAATTGAAAAGTCACCACTTGTTGGGTTTTTCATACCAACTGGAACATCAAGACCACTTGAAGTAAGTCTGTGTTGCTGGTTTTCAACTGAACGAGCACCAATTGCAACATAGCCGAGCAAATCGTCAAGGTATTTTGTGTTTTCAGGGTAAAGCATTTCGTCAGCACAAGCAAAACCAGTCTGCTGAATAGCTTTCATATGAAGTTCACGAATAGCAACAATACCCTTGAACATATCTGGCTTTTGCTCTGGGTCTGGCTGATGAAGCATACCCTTATAGCCGTCGCCTGTTGTTCTTGGTTTGTTGGTGTAAATTCTTGGCACGATAAAGATTTTATCCTTAACCTTTTCTTGAATTTCACGAAGTCTGCCAATGTAATCAAGAACGCTATCATCACGGTCTGCTGAGCAAGGGCCAATAATAAGTACAAACTTGTCACTCTTACCTGCAAAAATATCTTTAAGCTCGTTAGTACGAGCTTCAACGGCTGCCTGAACCTCAGCTGTTGCTGGGTACATTTGTTTTACTTCCTGAGGAATTGCAAGCTTCCTCTCAAAAATCATATTCATAATTCTTCCTCCTCTTATTTGTCAAACAAGGCTCTACGCTCGGTAGATTGTTTCATTTTTTCTTTCATATTTTCAACATCTTCATTTTTAAGAAGATTATAAAATGCATTAAACTCTGACATAAATGTTTCCATTTGTGAAAGAAGTGCTTCTTTATTAAGCAAAAAGAGTTCACTCCACATATTCTCATTTATACGAGCAATTCGAGTTAAATCTCTAAAAGAGTCGCCAGTATAATCTACAAGATGCTCACTTTTTGAGCAAGTCATAAGGCAAATTGCAATACAGTGAGTAAGCTGTGAAACAAAACCAATCATTTCATCGTGTGCTTTTGGTGGAAGCGCAGAAATTCGAGCAAATCCAAGAGTTTCGCCAATTGCTTTACACATTTCAATAGCATTGAAAGTGTTAGAATCAGTAGCAACTACAATGTAGTTAGCACCACTGAAAATTGCATCGTCAGCATTTTCAACGCCATAAACTTCTTTACCTGCCATTGGGTGAGCAGCTACAAATTCAAGGTCTTTACGAAGAATACTTTGAATCTCATACACAATACAAGACTTAACACCAGTAACGTCAGTAATTATTGCACCAGTTTTGAAAAGATGTTGATTTGTCTTTATCCAGTCAAGGAAAACATGAGGATAAAGTGCAAAAATTACAAGGTCGGCATTTGAAATTAAGTTTTTATCAATTTCTGTACTGCCACTATCAATTAAATCATTATCAAGAGCAAATTTAATTGAATTTTCATTTACATCGATTGCAGATACTTTATAGCCTTGTTTGTGAAGTCCTTTTGCATAACTACCACCAATAAGACCCAAACCGACAATTAAAATGTTCAAATTCTTATCAAGCTTCATATTTTAGTTTTACACCTGCCTTGGAAATTACTTCGAAGAAATCAGGATAGCTCTTTTTTACAGCTTCTATTCCGTCAATTTCCCCACCAGTATGGCAAAGTGAAAATGCATTTGCCATAACAATTCTGTGGTCATTGTGACCATTTATTATATCATTTGGAGCATGGAACTCAGTAGCGTCAATAGTTACTTCGTTCTCCCCTACAATTAGCTTTGTTCCGAACTTTTGAAGTTCTTCAGCCATTGAAGATATTCTATCACTCTCTTTAAGCCTTAATCTATCTGTACCCGTAAACTTTGCACCATTGTAGAAAGCTGCAACACTAAATAAAATCGGTGCTAAATCAGGACAGTCAGTAACATCAAGAGTTGGAGTACCTTTTTTAAGTTTTTCAAAATAGTCAATGCAAACTTTATCGCCTTGAGCTGAAGAATTATCAACACCTAAAACACTAAGGTCTGCACCACTCATATTAAAAGCATAAAGAAATGCGGCATTTGACCAGTCGCCTTCAACAGTTAAATTACAAGGTTTATAAGTTTGATTTCCTTTGATTTTAATTGAATAATCCTTATATTCAAAATCAATTCCAAATTTTTTTAAGATGTCAGCTGTCATGTCAACATATGGCTTACTTTCAAATGGAGGAATTATTTTAATTTCGCTATCATTTGAAAGTAAAGGCAATGCGAACATAAGACCAGTAATAAACTGGCTACTAATATTGCCTTTAATCTCGAAAATATCGGGCTTAATTGGACCCTTTACAGTTACAGAAGTTAATTCCCTATCAAATACTAAGCCTTGTTTTTGAGCCAAATTCTCGTAAATGTTCAAAGGTCTTGAAATTAGCTTTTCTGTACCATTAAGAGTAATTTCATTATTTGAAAGCAGGCAAATTGGAATAAAAAATCTTAATGTGCTACCACTTTCGTTACAATTCAGCGAAACGCTTTGCAACTTACTTAAATTCTCAGCACCAATAATCTCGGCTTCGTTACCATTGATATTCACTTTTGCACCAATCGCTTCTAAACAAGAAAGCGTTGCTTTAATATCTTCCGAGAATGAAATACCACTAATAATTGATTTGCCTTTTGAAAGACCTGCCGAAATCAAAGCTCTGTGTGCAAAGCTTTTTGACGGCGGTGCAATAATTTCGCCACTCGGTAAAGACGGTGTGATAGTTACTTTCATATTATTTACCTTCAACTAAAAAATCAACAGCGTCTAAATAGCCCTTAAAACCAAGGCCTTTTATTGTTTTAACACAAGCGAGTCTAATGTAGCTAATTCTACGGAATTCTTCACGAGTGTCAGGGTCAGAAATATGAACCTCAACAGTAGGAATACCAACAGTTTTAACAGCATCTAAAAGTGCAACACTTGTATGTGTGTAAGCACCTGGATTTATAACAATTCCGTCAATTTTTCCATAAGACTCTTGAATTTTATCAACTAAATCGCCTTCGTGATTTGACTGGTAAAACTCTACTTCAACATTTTTAGCATCACAATGATTTTTAATAAGTTCACATAAATCATTGTAAGTTTGTGAGCCGTAAATATGAGGCTCACGAATGCCGAGCATATTAAGATTTGGACCATTCATTACAAGAATTTTCATTTTGCAAAATGCTCACTTTCTATTTGTTTTACTGCGTCTTGGGGATTTCCAGTTACTGTAACAAATTTGTCAGCAGTAGAAATGTAAATGTCGTGACGCTCGTTATATCTTTTCTTAATAGCTTCAACATTTGAAGCTAAAGGTCTATCGGAAGTTGGAATAATATCTTCAAGTGGCCTATCCATATAATAAATTACACCATTCATTTTAAGTGCATTTATATTTTCTTCTCGAAGTACCGCTCCGCCACCAGTTGCAATTACTACCCCAGACTTTTTAGCAATTTCTTTAATTACTATTGTTTCAATATCACGAAATGCTTTTTCGCCAAATTTTTCGAAGTAATCAGAAATTTCCATTTTAATCTCTTTTTTGATTTCGTCGTCTGTATCAATAAATTCTCTGTGAAGTTTTTCAGCAACGGCTTTACCAATTGTACTCTTACCACTACCTGGCATACCAGTTAAAACAATATTTTGCTTTTGAGATTTAACATCAGCAAAGATGTTATCAAGAAGTGAGCCTTCAGCTGTTTTATCCATAAAGATTTCATAAGCTCTTATAGCTTGACCAACGAGCATATAAAGACCACTTTCAGCTTTTGCACCTTGCTTTTTAGCCGAAGAAACAACTACCGTTTCAAGTGGATTATAAACGGCATCAACAACACCAATCAAATTAGAAAATTTCGTTGTATCAACCGGTGAAGCAAAAATTTCAGGGAACATACCAACTGGTGTAGTGTTAATAATTACATCAACATCATTATGGTTTTGATATAATTCTTCGTAACTTACTGAAATTTCACTACCCTTTCGGCTGACTTTAATAATGGTTTTAGCACCAAGGCTTTTGGCAACTGCATTTGCAGTTTTAGAAGTGCCACCAGAGCCTAAAATTGCGACCTTTTTGCCATTTAAGTCAATATTATTCTTCTTAATTAAAGAAGTCATTCCGTAAAAGTCGGTATTGTAGCCATAAAGCTTACCATCACGATTAACGACCGTATTAACAGCACCAATACTTTTAGCAGTTTCGCTCATCTCATAAAGATAAGGTATTACAGCCTCTTTGTAAGGAATTGTAACATTTATTGCTTTGAAATTTCTCTCTTCCATAAACTTTGGCAATTCTTCTTCAGTAAGCTCGACAAGCTCATAAGAATAATCACCAATTTTTTCGTGTATTATTTTTGAAAATGAATGTGGAAGTTTTTTACCAATGCAACCATATTCCATAATTATAAATCACTTCCAATATAATCTGTGCCAAATCTTAAAGCAAGCATATCAGCAACTACTAAGGCAGTTAAGCTGTCTTGAACTACTGAAGCTCTGTGAACAATACAAGGGTCGTGTCTGCCTTGAAGCTCAATCTCAGCATTTTCATTCTTAAAGAAATTAACTGTATCTTGCTTTCTAAAAATTGATGGAGTTGGCTTAATTGCTGTTCTAAAAATTACTGGCATACCGTTTGTTATACCACCATTTATACCGGCATTATTATTTGTTGTAGTTTTAACTTCGCCATTTTCCATAGAGAATGGGTCGTTAGCATTTGAGCCTAACATATCAGAAAATTCGAAGCCTTTACCAAACTCAATGCCCTTTACAGCAGGCATACCAAAAACTGCGTGTGAAAGCATACTCTCAAGTGAGTCAAACCAAGGCTCGCCAACGCCTGCTGGAATGCCATAAATTGCTGTTTCAAGAACACCGCCAACACTGTCTTTATTTTCAGCGGCTTTTTCGATACTAGCTTTCATTTCATTTTCTTTGTCACTATCAAGAACAGAGAAAATTTTATCGTCAATATCTAAAATATCGTTTTTAATATTATCAAAATCTCTATCTTCTACACCGGCACATTTTTTAATATGAGTGCCAATATAAATACCTTTTTCTTTAAGTGCAGAAAGAAGAATTGCACCAGCAGCAACTACTGGAGCTGTAATTCTACCACTAAAGTGACCGCCACCTCTAAAATCTTCAAATCCGTGATATTTTGAGAAGGCAGTAAAGTCAGCGTGACCTGGCCTTGCTAGCTCACGAGTAGCAGAATAATCTTTACTGTGTGTATCAGCATTTTTAATTATAATCGCAATAGGAGTGCCAGTAGTAAAGCCGTTATAAACACCACTTACAATTTCAGGCTTATCTTCTTCGTGACGAGCAGTTGAAATTTTGCCATAAGGCATTCTTTGGCTAATTTTTTTGTTAATATATTCTTCGTCAACCTTAATTCCAGGTGCAATACCGTCAAGAACACAGCCAATTGCTACACCATGGCTTTCGCCAAATAATGTAAGGCTAACTGAAGAGCCA
>JAZUGZ010000278.1:0-3531 GCA_045641425.1 Candidatus Fimenecus sp. | reverse complement strand
AGCATAAGCATACATTCATTTACAGAGGTTGGGAAGTTCATTCAAAGGGCAATGAATACGCCCACGCAATTTTAAGGGGTTATGTTAATAAGCATGGTCAAACAATGCCTAATTACCATTATGAAGACCTTGTTCATCTTAACGATATATATCAAAAGTCAGGTCTTCTTAATCCTGCAGTTATTATTGATACTAACCACTCAAACTCAGGTAAAGACCCAATTCAGCAGATTAGAATTGCTAAAGAAATTGTCAATAGTATGAATTATAATCCTGAAGTTAAAAATCTTGTTAAAGGTCTTATGATTGAAAGCTACATTGAAGATGGCAACCAGCCAATTGGTTGCGGTGTTTACGGTAAATCAATTACTGACGCTTGCCTTGGTTGGGATAAGAGTGAAAAACTTATTCTTGACCTTGCTGATAAACTTTAATATTAAACAAAATAAAAACTCCTACCAAATTTGGTAGGAGTTTTTTGTTGTATCATTTTTAATTATCTCTGAATGGATTATCAATATTGTCAAGCGAAACATCAATAATATCTCTTTGCTGATTATATCGGTAAAAGCTCATAATTAGTCCTATTGCAATGTAAAGACAAAGGTTTGAAGAACCGCCAGCCGAGAAAAATGGAAGAGTAATGCCGATAACCGGTAAAAGCTCCAAGCACATACCAATATTGATAATAACTTGTCCTGCTATCATAGCTGCAACACCATAGCACATAACCTTTGTGTTACCAACCTTGTCGTGTCTGCCTGTTCTTGCAATTCTAATAACAATAAAAGTTAAAAGTAAAAGAGCAAGTACACAGCCAACAAGACCAAGTTCTTCGCCAACAACAGAAAAGATCATATCGTTTTCGCTTTCAGGAACAATGCCAAGTTGGGTGTAATTCCCTTTGAAAAGACCTTGTCCTGTTAGTCCGCCACCGCCAATTGCGGCAATTCCTCGCTCTTGCTGATAAATAACATCAGGATAAAGCTCAGGGTAAATAAGCGCTAAAAACCTGCTCTTTTGAATTCCTTCTAACAAGAAAATCCAAGCAAGAGGTAGAGCGGCTACAACTAAAATAGCACCTGCTAGGAAATAAAGCCAATGTAGCCCAGCAACAAATAGCATTGCAACAGCAATTATAATGAATACAAGTGCTGAACCCATATCGCCAGATTTCATAACCAGTGCAATTGGAATTAAAGCGTGTATTCCAAGTGGAATTAAAGTTAAAATGTGATTAAGGTTATTTTTTACCTTTTCAAGATGTACTCCAAATGTAATAATAAAACCAATTTTAACAATTTCAGATGGCTGAAAGAAAATTTTACCGCCTAAAAGTGAAATCCAAGTTTTCGCGTCAGGTCTTTCAGCTGGGCCAACACCAATGCCAGGAACAAATAATAGCAACATTAAACCAACACTTGCCACAGCAACAAGTGGCCACATTTTCATAATAAATTCATAGTCAATTACTGAAATAATAATTGCACCCGCAAGGCCAATGCAAACAGCCGCAAGCATAACCTTAAAGTCACGTGTATATTTTACACCTTCAGCCGCTGTGTGAAGGGTAGCACTTAAAACCATAGTCGAACCGAAAAAAGAAGTAATAGCACAAAGCAAAAGTAAAATTTTGTCGGTTTCTTTTATGAAATTTTTAACACTCTTAAGTATTGCTTTCATAAATTTCTCCATAAAAAATAATCTATGTAGAATTTTATATCAAAATTAAAGATTTGTAAAGAGAATATGACTATTTATTATTTATATATTGCGTTATTTTCAATTTAGTGTTAAAATTATTAGTCGATATTTTATTTGAAGGTGAATCACTTGAAAAAAAGAGAGAATTTAAGAAATATTGCTATTATTGCTCACGTTGACCACGGCAAAACTACACTTGTTGACGAACTTTTGAAACAGAGTGGTATTTTTAGATCTAATGAAGTTGTTCAAGAAAGAGTTATGGACTCAAATGACCTTGAAAGAGAAAGAGGCATTACAATTCTTTCTAAAAATACATCTGTTCAGTATGGCGACGTAAAAATTAATATTGTTGATACACCAGGCCACGCTGATTTTGGTGGCGAAGTTGAGCGTATTCTTACAATGGTTGATGGCGTTTTGCTTTTGGTAGATGCTTTTGAAGGCTGTATGCCACAAACAAGATTTGTTTTAAGAAAAGCATTAGCACTTGAAAAGAAAGTATTAGTTGTTGTTAATAAAATTGACAGAACTGGCGCAAGACCAGCTGAAGTTATTGACGAAGTTCTTGATTTGTTCATTGAACTTGGTGCAAATGATGACCAGCTTGAGTTCCCAGTAATTTACGCTTCAGCGCGTGATGGCTATTCATCACTTGACCCAAATGCTCGTGAAGGAGATATGCGTCCACTTTTCGATATGATTATCGAAAACATTGAGCCACCAATGGGCGATGTTGAAGCACCAGTTCAATGCCTTTTCTCAAGCCTTGACTATGATGATTACATCGGTAGAATTGGCGTTGGTAGAATGGAAAGAGGTACACTTAAAAGAAACGATAGTGTTGTTCTTTGTAAAACTGACGGAACAACAGAAAACGTTAGAATTTCAAGACTTTATCAATTCGATGGCTTAAAGCGTGTTGAAGTTGAAACAGCAGCTGCTGGCGATATAATTTGCGTTTCAGGTATAGCTGATCTTAATATTGGCGAAACAATTTGTGACCCTAACTGCGTTGAACCACTTCCGTTTGTTAAAATTGATGAGCCAACAATTTCAATGAACTTCATTGTTAATGATAGTCCATTTGCTGGTCGCGAAGGTAAATTTGTTACATCTCGTAATATTCGTGATAGACTTTTCAAAGAAGTTGAAACAAATGTTAGTATGAAGGTTGAAGAAACTGAAAGCACTGACACATTTAAAGTTTCTGGCCGTGGCGAGCTTCATCTTTCAATTCTTATTGAAACAATGCGCCGTCAAGGATATGAATTCCAAGTTTCAAGACCACAGGTTATTACAAAATTTGAAAATGGCAAGCTTTTAGAGCCAATCGAATTACTTATTGTAGAAGTACCAGAAGAGTATGTTGGTAACGTAATGCAAAAAATCGGTTCAAGACGAGGCGAACTTGAAAACATGGGTACTCGTGATGGTGGCTCAACCCACCTTGAATTCCGTATTCCAGCTCGTGGACTTATTGGTTATCGTTCAGAGTTCATGACTGATACAAATGGTAATGGCATTATGAATAACCTTTTTGCTGGCTATGAAGAGTATAAAGGGGATATTCAAACAAGAGAGCGAGGCTCAATTGTTGCGCACGAAACTGGTGAAACATCTGCTTATGGACTTTTCAATACACAAGATAGAGGCCGACTTTTTGTAGGACCAGGCGTTCCTGTTTATGAAGGTATGATTGTTGGCGAATGTGCAAAAGCTGAAGACATTGTTTGTAATGTTTGTAAGAGTAAGCACCTTACAAATACTCGTGCTTCTGGTTCTGATGATGAAGTCGGATCGTAGCCATGTCGTTCTGTGAGCCAA
>JAZUGZ010000277.1:0-4512 GCA_045641425.1 Candidatus Fimenecus sp. | reverse complement strand
CCTTGTGTAAAGGGAGGTGTTGAGCGAAGCGAAACGGAGGGATTGTTTTTTTGGAAAGAAAACACAATAAAAAACTTTTACCTTTTGCAAAATCTCTGCGTAAAAATATGACACCAGAAGAACGACATCTTTGGTATGATTATCTTAAGCATAAAAACATTCATTTTATTCGTCAAAAAATATTAGGCAATTATATTGTGGATTTTTATTGTGCAAAAGCAAAGCTTGTTATTGAACTTGATGGCTCACAGCATTTTGAAGAAGATGCAATAAAATACGATAAAGAAAGAACAAAATTTCTTGAGCAATATGGATTAAGAATAATTAGAATACCAAACAACGAAATAAATCAAAACTTCGACGGGGTTTGTGAATATTTAGATAATATAATATTACAATCCCTCAGTCAAACCTAAAGGTTTGCCAGCTCCCTTTACACAAGGGAGCCTTTTTATATTGACAGTGATATTTTATAATGCTAAAATGAAATTACAATATTTGTTCAAATTAAGGGGATGAGGATATGAAAAAGTCTTGTAGCAGTTGCAAATATGGTAATAATTGTCCCTATGGAGGGTCAGACTTATATTGTTTGAAAGAATATAATTTTAAGGATGTTATGGAACTCTGCAATTTGTTCGATAGTCCAAAAACACGAGATAATATATTTGAAAATTGTAAACGAAGTGAAGATTACTGTTGCGAAGATTATGAAGCCATTGACCATAATATATATTTTACCTATAATGATTTTGGCTATTAAAAGGATAATAATGTAAATATAAACTAAAAATTTAAGCCTCCCGAGTGGGAGGCTTTTTTAATTGCTTTATTTATTTTTCTTCTCTTTTTTCTCTTTAATTTTTGCCATTTTCTTTTCATATCGCTCGGGGCGAGTTGCAACTCTCTCTTCACGAATTTTACTAAAGTAATACTCTACTACAACAAAACCGATTACAGCTAACACCGCAAAGAAAATGCGAAGTGGAGTAACTGTTAAGTCGTTCGGTATTCTGTTTTCATTCTCTGCAAAAGCATTTATAGAAAATGCAAAAAGCAAAATAAGAGTTAAGAAAAACTTTTTCATAAATTATTCCTTTGATTTTAAGTCAATACCAAGTTCGTCAAGCTGAAGAGTGTCAATAAATGATGGAGCACCGCTCATAAGCTCGCTTGCATTTTGTACTTTAGGGAATGCTGTAACATCACGAAGTGAGTCAGCACCACAAATAAGCATTGCAAGTCTGTCAAGACCAATACCCATACCGCCGTGTGGTGGAGCAGCGTATTTATAAGCCTCAACTAAGAAGCCAAATTTAGCATCAATTTCTTCTTTTTCCATACCAAGAAGTGTGAACATTTTATTTTGAAGCTCTGGGTCAGTAATTCTAATTGAGCCTGAAGAAAGCTCTGTACCATTAAGAACTAAGTCATAAGCCTTTGCTCTAACATTTGCCTTGTCTGTATCAAGATAAGGAATGCACTCGTCAAGTGGCATTGTGAATGGGTGGTGCATTGCAAGCCACTCGCCAGACTCTTCGTCATACTCAAAGAATGGCATTTCTGTAATCCAAAGGTAATTCCACTTGCCTTCAGGGATAATGTCAAGCTCTTTAGCAACTGTTAAACGAAGTGCACCCATTACTGAAAGTGCAAGGCTTGTTTTATCACTAACAATAAATACGCAGTCGCCTTTTTCTACATTAAGAGCCTTGATAAGTGCTTCGAGTTCGCCCTCTTTTAAGAATTTCTGGAATGAGCAGTTTGGCTCTTCCTCTGCCCAGCGAATGTAAGCAAGGCCTTTTGCACCAATGCCCTTTGCCTGCTCTGTAAGTTTATCAATTTTCTTTCTTGTGTAAGTAGCTGCGGCATTCTTTGCAACAATAGCACGAACAGAACCACCATTTTCAATAGCACTCTTAAATACTACAAAGTCAGTGCCGTTTGCCCACTCGGTAATGTCTTCAATAAGCATATCAAAACGAGTGTCAGGCTTGTCTGAACCGTATTTATTCATTGCGTCAGCAAAAGTAAGACGAGGAAGTGGGAACTGAATGTCAACATCAATAGTTTCTTTCATAAGCTTTCTAATAAAGCCCTCTGCCATATCCATAATGTCTTCAGTTTCAACAAAGCTCATTTCAAGGTCGATTTGAGTGAACTCTGGCTGACGGTCTGCTCTTAAGTCTTCATCTCTAAAGCAACGAGCAAGCTGAATGTAACGGTCAAAACCTGAAACCATTAAAAGCTGCTTGTAAATCTGTGGACTTTGAGGGAGCGCATAGAATTTACCATTGTGAATTCTGCTTGGAACAACATAGTCACGAGCACCTTCAGGAGTTGACTTAATCATCATTGGAGTTTCAATTTCAATGAAGTCGTTGTCATAGAAGTATTCACGAGCAATTTTTGCGATTTTGTGGCGCATTAAAATATTCTTTGTAATCTTTTCATTACGAAGGTTTAAGTAACGATATTTAAGAGTAGTTTCATCGCCAACTTCGTCTGCCTTTGCAATTTCAAAAGGTGGAGTTTCACTAACGCTTAAAATTCTTAAATCTTTAACATCAATTTCAATGTCGCCAGTTGGAATTTCTTTATTTTTTGAAGAGCGCTCACGAACAACACCCTTTGCCATAAGCACATATTCACTACGAACTGTGAAAGCCTTGTCAAAAATCTCTCTGTCAGTTTCGTCATCAAATGCTAACTGAACAATACCAGTTCTGTCACGAAGGTCAATGAAAATAAGTGAGCCTAAATCTCTTCTTCTCTGTGCGAATCCGCAAACTGTAACTTCACGGCCAACATCTGCCATTGTAAATACACCGCAGTAGTCGGTTCTTTTAAGTCCTGTCATCTTATCCATTATTCGTTACCCCCAAAAAGTGCTGCGGCTGTTTCATTATCTAATTCAAATCCAAGTGATTCAAACCCTGCCATAGCATCTTTTATTACTATTGACTGGAAAGAGTCAGCGAATGTGTCTAAATTCATTTCGTGCTCTTTACCGTCTGCCATATTTTTAAGTTTAATTTCTTTAGTTTCTAATTCGTTATCGCCAAGAACAAGCACATAAGAAGCACCAATTTTATTAGCATATTTCATTTGTGCCTTAAATCCTCGGCCAACTGTATCAAACTGAACACAAAGCCCCTCTGAGCGAAGGTCTTTTGTAATTTCGGCTGCTTTAAGTGATGCGCTCTCACCCATTGAAGCTATGTAAAGATCAGTTTTCTTTGGTTCTGGGAATTCTGAATTCTTTTTGTCCATTAAAAGTAAAAGTCTTTCAATACCAAGTCCAAATCCACAAGCTGGAAGTGGGTTTCCACCCATTTCGCCAATGAGTCCGTCATATCTACCGCCGCCGCAAACAGTACCCTGTGCGCCAATTTCATTAGATACAAACTCGAAAACTGTTCTTGTGTAATAGTCAAGTCCACGAACTATTTGTGGATTAACTTTATATGCAATACCCATTGAGTCAAGGTATTTTTTAACACCTTCAAAATGCTCTTTACAGTCGTCACATAAATATTCGAGCACTGTTGGAGCGTTTTCTGCAATCTTTGAGCAAATTGGGCTCTTGCAGTCAAGAATTCTCATTGGGTTTCTATCAAGTCTGCCAAGGCAAGTTTCACAAAGCTCGTCCTTATAACTTTCAAAATACTCTTTAAGTGCTTTGTGATATTCTTTTCTACATTCAGGGCAACCGATTGAGTTAATTTCAAGATTAAGTCCGTCAATTCCAAGGTAATTAAAAATTTCACTTGCAAGAGAAATAATTTCAGCATCAGCCGATGGTGTACCAGCACCAAAACACTCAACACCAAACTGGTGGAACTCACGAAGTCTGCCAGCCTGTGGCTTTTCGTAACGGTAACAAGATGTTAAATAATAAATTTTCTGTGGAAGTGCTTCGTTAAAAAGACCGTGCTCTAAAAATGCACGAACTGCACCCGCAGTACCCTCTGGGCGAAGTGTAATTGAACGCTCGCCTTTGTCAAGGAAAGTGTACATTTCTTTTTGAACAACATCAGTAGTTTCGCCAACACCCCTTTGAAAAAGCTCGGTGTGTTCAAAAACTGGAGTACGCATTTCACGGAAACCAAAATTTTCAGCAGTTTCACGCATTGCAGACTCAACATACTGAACTTTATAAGCGTCATTAGGGAGTGTGTCTTGTGTTCCCTTAATTGCATTTGTAATAAGTGCCATTAGTTTCTCCTTATATGTCTAAATAATAGGTTAGCCTCCCTATTGGGAGGCATAAATTTTAGTCTTTTGGATTGATGATGTCACGCCAGTCAAGGTCGCCACGTTCAAGTGCATGAATAAGTGCCTCGGCAGTTGCAATGTTAGTAGCAACTGGAATGTTGTGAACGTCGCAAAGACGAAGAAGTGTCATATCATTAGGCTCATCAGCTCTTGGGTCAATGGGGTTGCGGAACATTAAAAGTAAGTCAATTTCATTGCAAGTAATACGCGAACTAATCTGCTGGTCGCCACCCT
>JAZUGZ010000276.1:0-2387 GCA_045641425.1 Candidatus Fimenecus sp. | reverse complement strand
GTACAGCCTTTTTGTTTTATATAAACTAATATAAAATTACTTGAATGCCTTGCAAAGTGACTCGTAAACAGTTGCACCGTCATGTGCATATACAAGAACTGAAATGTCAGCTTCAGAAGTTGTAATCATTCTAACATCTATATTGTTATCAGAAATTGCCTTAAAAGCTTTTGCAGCAACACCTGGGCATTCTTTCATCTCAGAGCCAAAAACTGAAATTTTGCTGTTTCCTGAGCTAATAGCGAGTTTAACTTCAGGAAGAAGTTCACGAAGGCGAGAAGCCGCAGCAAATACTTTGCCAAGGTCGTCATCTTTAACAGTAAATGAAATACAAGGAACAGAAGCGTGTGGCGGAATTTGTGAAATCATATCAACATCAATTCCGTCATTTGCAAGAAACTCAAAAATCTCTGCTGTAACGCCAATGTCAGCAGGGGAATCGTTAAGAGAAATAAGAGTTACATTTTCAATAATTGAAACTTCGTATGCCATTTTTACACCTCTTTTAATACATCTTTCATTGAATAAAGACCAGCACCTTGATTTACAAGAAATTTAGCAGCATTAATTGCGCCATTTGCAAAAAGCTTTTTAGAGTATGCTGAATGTGAAATCTTAATAACCTCATCAGTACCTGCAAAAATAATTTCGTGTTCGCCAACAATTGTACCGCCGCGAACAGCTGCAATGCCAATTTCATTTTTAGTTCTCTTCATTCTCTTTGAATGACGGTCAAACTCATAAACTGGCTCTGTTGGTAAAGCACTTGAAATTTCGTTAGCAAGTAAAAGAGCAGTACCACTTGGAGAATCAATTTTTTGATTATGATGCATTTCAACGATTTCAATGTCAAAATCAGGAGAAAGCACTGACGCTGCCTTTTTTGCAAGCTCAGAAATAAGGTTAATTCCAAGGCTCATATTAGCTGTGAAAAATACTGGAATTTCTTTTGCTGCATCGTCAATAAGTTTATGACCTGCTTCGTCAATACCAGTTGTAGCAACTACTGCTGGTATTTTCTTTTCAGTAGCAAATTTAAGCATTGAAGGAAGCATAGCAGGGTGTGAGAAGTCGATTATAACATCAACTTCTGTATCTACTTCGTCAAATGAACGATAAATTGGCATATTAGCATTGTCGCCGTATGGGTCAACACCAGCTACTACTTCAGCATTTTCAATAGCTTCGGCACATTCGTAAACTACTTTACCCATTTTGCCGTTAGCACCGCATAAAAGAATTCTCATATTTTTCACATCCTAAATTCAAATTATATTAAATCGTACTTCTTAAGTACTGCACGAAGTTTTTCGTTCTTTGCATCGTCCATTTCACAAAGTGGAAGGCGAAGTGGACCAACATTCATACCCATCATATTCATTGCAACTTTAACAGGAATTGGGTTAACATCCATAAACATTGAGTTGCAAAGCTCTAAGTACTTAAGCTGAAGCTCAGCACTTTCCTTGCATTTACCTTCAAGGTAAAGAGTAGGAATATCGTGAGCAATCTTAGGGCAGATATTTGAAAGAACTGAAATAACGCCCTTACCGCCAAGTGACATAATAGGAACGATTTGGTCGTCGTTACCTGAATAAATATCAAGCTTGTCGCCACAAAGAGCAATTGTTTTAGCAATCTGTGAAAGGTCGCCAGTTGCTTCTTTAGCAGCTACAATGTTTTTATGCTCAGCAAGTTCAGCATAAGTTTCAGGAAGAACATTACAACCAGTTCTGCTTGGAACATTATAAATGATTATTGGTGTTGAAACTCTGTCAGCAATAAATTCATAATGCTTAACAAGACCTCTTTGAGAAGCCTTATTGTAGTAAGGAGTAACGATTAAAAGACCGTCAGCACCAGCCTTTTCAGCATCATTTGAAAGCTCAACAGCATAAGCTGTTTCGTTGCTACCAGTACCTGCAATAACAGGGATTCTATGGTTTACAACGTCAATTGTGTATTTAATAACATCTAAATGCTCTTTTGGAGTGAGAGTTGCACTTTCGCCAGTTGTACCGCAAATTACGATAGCATCAGTTGAATTTGCAATTTGATCCTCAAGAATTTCAGAGAGTTTTTCGTAGTTAACACTACCGTCCTCGTGAAATGGTGTAATAATTGCTACACCAGCACCAGTGAAAATAGGATTGTTACTCATAATTTTCTCCTTTGTTAGTCAAGATAGCCTTCAGCAGCTAAAAGTTCAGCCATAAGAACAGCACCGCCAGCAGCACCGCGAAGGGTGTTGTGTGAAAGAGCTACAAACTTGTAGTCGTACTGTGTGTCTTCACGAAGTCTGCCGATAGAAATTGCCATACCATTTTCAAGGCCTCTATGAAGCTTTGTCTGTGGGTAGTTGTCTTCTTCAAAGTAGTTAAGGAACT
>JAZUGZ010000275.1:0-4509 GCA_045641425.1 Candidatus Fimenecus sp. | reverse complement strand
AAAAGCAAAAGACTCCCTTAAAAAAATTGAAGAAATTCAAGAGTATAATCAGCAAAAGGTACTCTCGGCTTTCATTAAAAATAAGGTTGATGAAACCGATTTTAATACTTCAACTGGCTATGGCTATTCCGACAAAGGTCGTGAAAAGCTTGACTTAATGCTTGCTGACATTTTAGGTGCTGAAAGTGCAATTATTCGTGCTGGCGCTCTTTCTTCTGGCACTCACACTTTGGCGGTTGCCCTTTTCGGTGTTCTTCGCCCAGGGGACGAAATGCTTTGTGTTTCAGGCACTCCTTACGACACAATTCACTCTGTAATTGGCCTTAATGGCACAGCAAAAGGCGAAGGTACACTCGCCGACTTTGGCGTTACATATAATCAAATCGACTTAACCGAAGATGACCAATTTGATTATGAAAAAATCGAAAAATATGTTGCCGAAAATAAGCAGGTCAGAATGGTTTACATTCAGCGCTCTCGTGGTTATGCACTTCGCCATAGTATTTCAGTTGACGAAATTGCAAGAGTATGCGAAATAGTACATAGAGTTAGCAAACGTGCTATTGTAATGGTTGATAATTGCTACGGTGTATTCACAGAAAAACACGAGCCAACCGAAGTTGGTGCAGATTTAATCGCAGGCTCACTTATTAAAAATTTAGGTGGCGGTGTTGCTCCAAGTGGTGGTTACATTGCCGGTAGAAAAGACCTTGTTGAGCTTTGTGGGTTTAGACTTACTTGCCCTGGCCTTGGTACAGAGCTTGGTGCTACTCTCGGTCAAAACCGAAATTTATTTATGGGCATTTTCCACTCCCCTCATGTTGTTGGCGAAGCCCTTAAAACAGCAGTTTTTGCATCTGCACTTTTTGAAGATTTAGGCTTTACTGTAACCCCTCGTTATAACGAAACAAGGCACGATATTATTCAGGCTATTTGCCTTCAGAATAGTGATAATTTAATTGCATTTTGCCAAGGGCTTCAAAAGGGCGCTCCAGTTGACTCTTACGTTGTGCCAGAGCCTTGGGATATGCCGGGTTATGACAGTCAGGTTATTATGTCTGCTGGTGCATTTACTGGTGGCTCGTCTATTGAGCTTTCTGCTGACGCTCCCCTTCGTGAGCCTTATGCAGTTTGGATGCAAGGCAGTCTTAACTTCCATAGCGGTAAAGTTGGTATAAAACTTGCCGCAGAAGAAATGCTAAAAAGAGGTCTTATTAAATGAGTTATTTATCCCTTAAAAGTGGTACCGATGTTCGTGGTACTGCGGTTGTAACAACTGAACACCCTGATTTTCAATTAACTGACAAAACAGTAGCCGATATTTCAGCTGCATTTATTTTGTTCCTTTCTAAAAAAGTTCAAAAACCAGTAAATGAACTTTTAGTTTCAGTTGGTCACGACTCACGAATTTCCGCTGACCGAATTAAATCGGCTGTTATTGATGTTCTTGCCCGAATGGGCGTAAATGTGCTTAACTGTAATTACTGCTCTACCCCTGCTATGTTTATGACTACTGTTACAGAGCATACTGACGGTGCAATTCAGATCACCGCAAGCCACCACCCTTACGACAGAAACGGACTTAAATTTTTCCTTAGAACTGGTGGTCTTTCAGGCGAAGAGCTTACAGAGATTTTAACTGTTGCCGATACAATTAAAATCGAAAAAAGCGAAAAGTTAGGCACAGTTACCGAAATTGACTACATTTCAAAATATGCCGAAATTCTCCGAAATAAAATTAAAGACGGCGTAAATGCCGAAGACTTTGAGAAGCCACTTAAAGGCTTCAAAATTGCGGTTGATGCCGGTAATGGCGTTGGCGGATTTTATGCTACTAAAGTTTTAGAGCCACTTGGCGCTGACATTAGTGCAAGCCAGTTTTTAGAGCCAGACGGAATGTTCCCTAATCACATTCCAAACCCTGAAAATAAAACGGCTATGGAGTTTATCAGAAAAGCAACAGTAGAGAACAATTGCGATTTAGGTGTTATTTTTGATACCGATGTTGACCGTGCTTCTTGTGTTGACGAAAAAGGCGATGAGATAAATAGAAACTCCATTGTAGCACTCGCTTCAGTTTTAGCTTTAGAAAACAATAAAGGCGGTAGCATTGTTACTGACTCCGTTACCAGTGACGGACTTCGTACTTTTATTGAAAAAGATTTAGGCGGTAAGCAAATTCGCTTTAAGCGTGGTTATAAAAATGTTATTGACGAAGCAATTCGTAGAGAAAACGAGGGTGAGAGTGTGCCACTTGCTATTGAAACCAGTGGCCACGCAGCATTCCGTGAAAATTACTTTTTAGATGATGGCGCTTACCTTATTACTAAAATCATTATTAAAGCGGCAGTTCTTCGAAAAGAAAACAAGAAAATTGGCGACTGCATTTCTTCTCTTCATAAACCTTTAGAAGAAAAAGAGCTTCGCTTTAACATTTTAACTCCGGAGTTTAAGAAAATAGGTCAAAAGCTTATTGACGACATTATTAAAACAGTGAACTATCTCCCTAACGATGTTTGCGAATTGGCTATTGATAATTACGAGGGAGTTAGGGTAAACTTTAAGGACGAAGCCTTAAACGGCTGGTTCTTACTTCGTTTGTCAGTTCACGACCCAGTTATGCCTTTTAATGCAGAAAGCGACACAAAAGGCGGCTGCAAAGAAATTTGCAAAGCATTTTTTGAAGCAGTTAAAGATATTGCATCTATTGATTTTACTACACTTCGTGAGTATATAAATTCATAAAACTATTGACAAAAGTGCTAAAAAAATTTAGTATTATATAGAGAAAATTTAAGGGAGGTGCAGTTATGATTTTTGAAAAGATTCGTGCAATTATTTGTGATCAACTCGAGCTTGAGGAAGAAGCAGTTACTCTTGAGTCAGTTTTACTTGAAGACCTTGGTGCTGACAGTCTTGACCTTGTTGACCTTGTTATGACATTTGAAGATGAATTTGATATGGAAATCTCTGATGATGACCTTGAAAATATTAAAACAGTCGGTGATGTTGTTCGTTTTATCGAAGAGCACTAATCCGATATACATTTTATAAAGAAATAGGAGATACTAATGGCTGACCAGAAAAAAATGGTTGAGGAAATTACCTCAATGGACGTTGACTTTGCCAAATGGTACACAGACGTAGTTAAAAAAGCAGAGCTTTGCGAGTACACAAGCGTTAAGGGTTGTATGGTACTTCGCCCTTATGGCTATGCAATTTGGGAAAATATTCAAAGAATTATGGACGGTATGTTCAAGGAAACAGGGCACGAAAATGTTTGTATGCCTATGTTTATCCCTGAAAGCCTCCTTCAAAAAGAGAAAGACCACGTTGAGGGCTTTGCACCTGAAGTTGCTTGGGTAACTCACGGTGGCGCTGAAGAGCTTGAAGAAAGACTTTGCGTTCGCCCTACTTCAGAAACTCTTTTCTGCGAGCATTACAAACAGATTGTCCAGTCTTATCGTGATTTACCAAAGCTTTATAACCAGTGGGTTTCAGTTGTTCGTTGGGAAAAGACTACAAGACCTTTCCTTAGAACTCGTGAATTTTGGTGGCAAGAGGGCCACACAATCCACGCAACAGCTGAAGAAGCACAGGAAGAAACAATTAGAATGCTTAATGTTTATGCAGACTTTTGCGAAAATGTTCTTGCTATCCCAGTAGTTAAGGGTGTTAAGACAGAAAAAGAAAGATTTGCAGGTGCTGAAGATACTTACACTATTGAAGCTTTAATGCATGACGGTAAAGCACTTCAGTCAGGTACATCACACTACTTTGGCGACGGCTTCGCAAAGGCATTTGGCATTCAGTTTACTGATAAAGACAATAAACTTAAATACCCATTCCAAACTTCTTGGGGTACTACAACAAGACTTATCGGTGCTCTTATTATGACTCATGGCGATGATAACGGTCTTGTTCTTCCACCAAAAGTTGCTCCTATCCAAATAGTAGTTGTTCCAGTTGCTTCTCACAAGCCTGGTGTTAAGGAAAAGGCACAGGAAGTTTACGCAAATCTTAATAAGATTTGCAGAGCAAAAATTGACCTTACTGATAATACTCCTGGTTGGAAGTTTGCAGAATACGAAATGAAGGGCGTTCCGCTCAGACTCGAGCTTGGCCCTCGTGATATTGAGAATAACCAATGTGTTGTAGTTCGCAGAGATACAAGAGAAAAGATTTTTGTGTCACTCGATGAGCTTAATACTCGTATTCCAGAGCTTTTAGAAGAAGTACATAAGGGAATGTATGAAAAAGCACTCGCTAGAAGAGAAGAAATGACATACACAGCTACAAATCTTGAGGAAATGAAAGATATTGCCGACAATAAACCTGGCTTTATTAAGGCTATGTGGTGTGGCGACAGAGCTTGTGAAGATGCCCTTAAAGAAGAAGTTGGTGTAACTTCTCGTTGTATTCCATTTGAGGGTGAAAAGGTAGCAGACACTTGCGTTTGCTGTGGCAAACCAGCAAAGGATATGCTCTATTGGGGCAAAGCGTATTAAA
>JAZUGZ010000274.1:0-1604 GCA_045641425.1 Candidatus Fimenecus sp. | reverse complement strand
AATCATCCAAACATAACACATTTTGTAACCTGGAGCCGCTGCCTGCTGATGAGTTTTCATCGGTGTAATGCAAAGGCAACCTTGGTCGCCAACCTTGTAGCAGTCATCTCCATTAAAGCCAACACCAAAGCCCTGTGGTTTTTCAAATTCATAATAATAAACCTCTGGTTGTGGGTGGTAATGTGGTGGGTAACTGGTCCAGCAACCTGGCTTGTGGAAAACTTCGCCAAGAACAAGGTTTGAATATGGAGCATTTTCATAGTCAAATACTGTGAGCACCTGTCTGTCAGCTGTGCCGTCCCACTGGTCAGCACCGAAATGCTGAATTGTCATATCCTCGCCCTTGTAATAATGAACGCCAAATTGGTTGTCATTGTCGGTCTGTTCAATAACAATTCTTGACTCCTTATTAGCCTTAACAGTAACGCTATTTTCTTTTGCAAAATGAATAGCTGTTGCGGTGTCTTGGAATGGAGTTCTGCGAGTTGCATTTTCAGTTTTTCCGTCAAAAGTGAAATCAACATCGCCAGCCATTAAAAGAATTGCTGTTTCGTTTTCACTTTCACAAATTGTAAGGCTTTCGCCCTCTTTAAGAATTTTCACTTTGATGTCCATGAGCATATCGGCATTTTTGCCATTTCTCTCACAAAGTATTTTCTCATTATTTTCGTTATAATTTGGATTTTCGTACATATCAGTACCTCGTATTCATTTCTATTTTTACGGCGAGAGCAAGCCCTCGCTCTACAATTAGGCAAGGCGTAACTAATTTTTGAGCAGATTTTTTGTTAGGCAAGGCGTGTCAACGAAGCAATATGCGATATTGCGAGTTGGCAGAACGAAGCATAACGGAAAATATGCAAAAAATTAGCCTCGAGCTATCATTTCGCCGTATTCAGCCTTTTCGGCTTTGATAAACTCTTTTACTGCTTCTACTGATGGCATATCTTGTGAGCATGCGTGAGAAGCAACGAGCATTGCAGCTGAAGCTGAGCCAAATTCAAGAGCGTCAATAATTTCCATACCTTCAAAAAGTCCATAAAGGAATGCTGATGCGTAACCGTCGCCACCACCAAATGATTTAAGGAGCTTAACTGGGAATGGCTTAATGTTGTAGCTTTCGCCGTCGTTTGTATAAGTTGTTGAGCCCTCTTTACCGTGTTTAATAACTACGATTTTAGCATTTTGCTTGTGCCAATACTGTGCTGTTTCTTTATCACTCATACCAGGGCAAATTAGCTTTTCTGTAAGGTCATATTCTTCACGAGAGCCGAGAATAATGTCAGCTTCTCTTGCTACCATTGAGTAGTAGATTGAAATTTCGTCATCATTTTTCCAGTTGTATGCTCTGTAGTCAATATCAAAAATTACTGAAATATTATTTCTCTTTGCAAGCATTACAGCTTTAAGTGCTGCTTCTCTTGATGGGCTTTCACAAAGTGCTGTACCTGAAATTAAAATTGCCTTACCCTGTTTAATGTAATCTTCATCAATGTCGCTTACTTCGAGTTTAAGGTCAGCAGCTTCGTTACGATACATAACTATTGAGCTTTCTGTTTCAGATTTAATTTCTGTAAATGTAAGGCCAATTTTTTCGCCATTTG
>JAZUGZ010000273.1:0-2735 GCA_045641425.1 Candidatus Fimenecus sp. | reverse complement strand
AGGTTGTCGTTAGCGCCGCCAACAATTCTCTTTTCATTCCACATCCAGTAAAGTGCAAACCAGAATGGAGTGAACACAAGACCAATAAGACCAAGCTTAAGAGTAAGTGCATCACTAAATACGCCTATAACTTTAAGAATTGCAATAGCAAGTGTGTAGAAAGCACCAATAAAGCAAACTGTCATGTGAATGTCAAAGCCAAGGTATGTAAACTTATACTTGAAAGGCCATTCCCAAGAAGCGTCTGGGTGACCGTTAAAGATAATTCTACGCTTAACTTCGCCAGTAGGCTTTTTGAAGCCAGCAGCATTGTGACCAATTTTTTCTTTGAAGCATTTGTCAACAATTTTCTTGTAAAGGCCGAACTGAAGGAAGCAAATTCCAAGGCCAATAACGATACAAGCAATTGAAACTGCAGGAATGAAGAAATAAGAAGCGAGTGCTGCAAAACAGAATGTGATTGTAAAGTAAATCCAGCCAAGAAAAGCATTTGGATTCTCTTTGAATTCGTCAACATAAACTTTGTCACAGCCTAATTTTTTCATTTCTTCAGCCATGTACTCACAAGCCTGTTGTTCGCCCTTTGAACCAGGGTCTCTTTGTTCAAAGTCGTTGCAGATATGAGTGATTTCGTCAATCATATACTGAGCGGCTTCATCTTTTTTGTTAATAACTTTAGATAAATCCATAGTTAATCCCCCTAAATAATTTATGTATCTACTTTAGCACATTTTTCAAAAAAGTGCAATATAAAAGCCCAAAATTATGGCAAAATATGGCCTGCTGAAAGGTAAAGTTTGTACCACTCTTCACGAGATAATGTAATATTGCAAGCATCAATCATTGCTTTAAGATGTTTTTCATTTGCTGTGCCAGTTACAACCTGCATATTTGCTGGGTGGCGCAAAATCCAAGCAGTTGCAATTGTTGAAACATCTGCATTGTATTTTTCAGCCAGTTCTTTCATTACTTTATTAAGTGGTTTGTAGTCTTTCGCACCAATAAAACAGCCTTTCCAAGCTGCCATTTGAAGTGGCGACCAGCTTTGAATGGTAATGTCATTAACTCGGCAATAATCAAGCACACTACCGTCACGGTCAATTGCTCCGTCAGTTGTCATATTAACTTCCATTCCGTTTGCAACCATATTGGAAACTGGAATTGAAAACTGCATTTGATTTGCAACTATTGGCACATTCAAATTCTTTTTCAAAAGTTCAATTTGCATTGGTTTGTGATTTGAAACACCAAAATTTTTGACCTTTCCCTTATGTTTTAATTCATCAAAAGCTTCAGCTACTTCTTCTGGCTCAACCAATGCATCTGGTCGATGTAAAAGTAAAATATCGAGATAATCGGTTTTTAATCTTTTCAGAATAGCATCTACTGAAGAAATTATATGCTCTTTTGACTGGTCATAACATTCTTTTCTAATTCCGCATTTAGATTGAATGATAATATCTTCTCTTTTAAGTGAATTGTCAGAAGAAAAAGCATCACCAAAAAGCTCTTCGCATTTTCCGTCACCATAGATATTAGCATGGTCAAAGAAGTTTGTGCCATTTTCAATAGCAAAGTGTATAAAAGAATTCATTTCTTTTACCGATTTATTACCCATTCTCATACAACCGACAGCAATAGCAGGAACTGAAATTTCAGTTGTGCCGAGTTTTACATTTTTCATAAAATCATCCTTTCGGTTAATATGTGAATATTCTATCATAAAGTAAAAAGCACCGCAACTATGTTACGGTGCATATTTTTACTTTTTACAAGTAATAGTTTTGCCTGAGTAACCACTTACATAAGAGCTGTTTACTGCTTTTACCATATAAGTGTATTTGGTGCCACTCTTGGCTGTTTTATCAACATAAGATGTGCTTGTAGTTGTTGCTATCTTTGTGTAACTGCCTGAGCCAGTCTTACGGTAAATATCATAAGATTTTGCACCTGTTACCTTGCCCCAAGAAACTTTTGGTCCACTTTTGGTATTGGCTAATGTAATTGATGGTGCTGAAAGTCGCATAATGGTTTTACCACTATATCCACTTACATTAGAGCCATTTACAGCCTTTGCCATATAAGTGTATTTTGTACCGCTTTTTGCTGTACTATCCACATAAGATGTTGAAGTTACTCCAGACTTAATTTTCTTGTAACTGCCTGAACCATCTTTTCTGTAAACATCATAAGACTTTGCACCAGTTACCTTACTCCAAGATACCTTTATACCTGCTGACTGGTTCTCTACTTTTATTGTAGGAGCTGAAAGTCGCATAATGGTTTTACCACTATATCCACTAACAGTTGAGCCATTTACAGCCTTTGCCATATATGTATAGCTTGTGCCACTCTTTGCTGTTTTATCAACATAAGATGTACTTGTAGTATTGCCTATCTTCGAGTAACTACCTGAACCAGTTTTACGATATACATCATAACTTTTTGCCCCTGTAATTGCACCCCAAGATACTTTTACACCTGCCGACTGATTCTCTACTTTTATTGTAGGTGCTGAGAGTCTTAATATTGTCTTTCCAGTTCTATATCCACTTACATAAGAGTCACATACAGTCTTTGCCATATATGTATAAGTGGTATTGTTCTTAGCTGTTTTGTCAACATAAGATGTGCTTGTAGTATTACCTATCTTCGAGTAACTACCTGAACCAGTTTTACGATAAACATCATAACTCTTTGCCCCTGTAATTGCACCCCAAGATACTTTTACACCT
>JAZUGZ010000272.1:0-12462 GCA_045641425.1 Candidatus Fimenecus sp. | reverse complement strand
GGTTCTAAAAAGTAAACTGTTTTATCTTTAAGAAAATAAAATTTTGGATTAGATAAATCAGTGTAATCCGCTGTGAAATAGAACTTACCGTCTGCTTTAATTGTTGAAATCATAGCTTCACAGTCGAAATTGTCAGTAAATGAAAGCTCTTGCTTTGGCTTTTCTTCACTTTTGGGGCTCTGAGCAGAGTCTAAATTTAATCTATCTAAAATTTTGAACATTTCAAGGTCAGAGAGAATATATTTAACCTTTTCTGTGTCAGGTGCTGACGGGGCAAAATCTTCTAATGTGCCAATAGGAACATCAGTTAAAATTTTGCCGAGAGTGTAGCTAAGTTCTGCGCTTTCTTTACCTGCCAAAAGTTTAGCTTTTAAGTTTTCTTTAATTGGGAGTGTTTCAATATTATTATAAATGTTTTCTACTGTGCCAAAGCTTTTAATAAGCTCGCCTGCTGTTTTTTGACCAACACCAGCTACACCTGGAATATTATCAGAAGAGTCGCCCTGAAGTGCTTTAATATCAAGCATTTGAGGTGGAGTTACACCGTATTCCTCCATTATTTTTTCTGGAGTGTAATGGTCGGTTGTAGTAGTGCCCATTTTAGTTCTTGGTAAAAGAACTGTAACATTTTTACGGACAAGCTGAAACGAGTCACGGTCGCCAGTTGCAAGGTAGCACATATCATTTTCACTACACATAGCTGAAACTGTGCCGAGAATGTCGTCAGCTTCAAAGCCTTCTTTTTCAACTACTTTGTAGCCAAGTGCGGTAAGTAATTCTTTAAGCACCGGCATTTGGCCCGCTAGCTCAGCTGGCATACCCTTTCGCCCTGCTTTATATTCACCATACATTTTGTGGCGGAAGGTTGGAGCGTGTAAATCGAAAGCAATCACAACTGCATTTGGAGAAGTTTCCTCAACAAGTTTGAGAAAAATATTCATAAAACCATAAATGCCATTTGTAAATCTGCCGTCCCTTGTAGTAAGAAGTTTTATACCGTAAAACGCACGATTTAATATGCTATTTCCATCAACTACTAATACGTTCATAAAAAACACCATTTCCTAATAAATATACAAATATATTGTACCACATATAAGCATATTTTTCCATAGCAAATTAACGGATAAAAAATATTTTGAAAAAATTTTCAAAAAAGTTATTGACAAATGCACTTTAAGATGCTAAACTGTTAAACAAGTTAATCAACCACGCAAACCTTTGAGAAAGAGTAAGTAAGTCGTGACCACCTGTTTTAAGAGAGCCGCCGTTGGTGTGAGCGCGGTAACAGACAATGACCGAATGGACTTTTGAGGGCAAACCGAAAGCGTTAGCTATTAGGGGCGACGGAGGGCAACCGTTACAGTGCTTAGTGTATGTTAGTACACAGTGAGTGCATATCGAAAGATATGAATTTGGGTGGTACCGCAGGTTTTGTATATTCCCTGTCCCAGTATTTTTACTGAGACAGGTTTTTTTATTTTTCACGGAGGCGATTTCAATGAATTTATTAACAAAGCGATGGCGACTTTCTAAGTAACCTAATGAAAACAAATTAAAACAAAAACATTTTATTTCATTTAACTTTGAAAGGACTAATCATCATGAAAAAATATATTGCAATTTTACTCGTACTCGTTTTAACAATTACTTGCTTCGCTGCTTGCGGCAAAAAGCCAGCAGATTCTGAAAAGAAAGAAACAAAAACAATCGGTCTTCTTTACAACGTAAGTGAAGATGCTTCAAAACAGGCTATTGAAGATGCTAAAGCATTCCTTGATGAAAAAGGTATTGCTTACAAAGAATACACAGGTACAAATGCTTCTGAAGTTGGTCTTGCTGTTGACTCAGCAATCGCTGACAAAGTAGATGCAATCTTCACACCAACTGACAACACAATTATGGCAGCAGAGCTTTCAATTTACGAAAAGCTTGCTGAAGCTGGTATTCCACATTTCACAGGCGCTGACTCATTCGCTCTTAACGGTGCTTACCTTGGCTACGGCGTTGACTATGCAAACCTTGGTAAAGAAACAGCAAACATGGTTGCTGAAGTTTTAATTGACGGCAAAGACACAGCAACACTTCCAGTTAAGACATTTGACAACGGTACAGCAACAATAAACACAGAAATTTGTGAAAAGCTCGGCTTAAACCTTGCTGATATGAAAGCAAAGTATGAACCAAACTGCCAAGCAATTAAAGAAATTACAACTGGCAACGCATTCGAAGATGGAACAAAAGACATTCCAGCAGCTGCTCTTAAGTCAGGCAAGATTGGTGCAGAAAAAGCTGAAAAGACATTTACAATTGGTATTTGCAACCTTGTTGATGACGCTTCACTTAACCAGATTGTTGCTAACATGAAAGTTCAGCTTGACACAATTGGTAAAGAAAAGAATGTTGCATTTGATGTTAAATATCAGAACTGCAACTTAGACTTCACTGTATTAGACCAAATCATTGCAGGCTTTAAGGCAGACAAGGTTGACCTTATGGTAGGTGTTGCTACACCAGTAGCAATGGCAATGAAGGGTGCAACTGAAGATACAAAGACACCAGTTATTTTCGCAGCAGTTTCAAACCCAGTTGCTAAAGATTCTCCACTTGTTGCATCAATGGACGCTCCTGGTGGAAACATTACTGGTACATCAGACTACCTTGACACAAAGGCAATCTTCAACCTTATTCTCTCAACAATTGGCGAATAATTATTAAACACTAAAATATATTTACACTACGCGAACAGATAGCCGAAAGGTTATCTGTTCTCTGTATGTAAAAAGGACGGAACGGATATGGATTTTAACTCTATTTTGAGCTTAGGCGAAAACGCGTTACAATTAGGTCTTATAAGCTCACTTACAGTTTTAGCACTATTTTTAAGCTACTCTATGCTTAATGTGTGCGACCTTTCAACAGACGGTTGTTTTACACTTGGTGCGGCTGTTGGTGCAGTTGTTGCAATAGCAGGCCACCCAGGGCTTTCAATTGTAGCTGCTATGGGTGCAGGTATTATTTCTGGCTTAATTGTGGCAATACTTCAAACTAAAATGGGTATTGACAGCCTTCTTGCAGGTATTATTGTAAATACTGGTCTTTACTCAATAAACATTGCTATTATGGGTAACTCGTCTATACTTAGCATGAACACAACAAAGACTGTTTTCACAATTGTCAAAGAAAAGCTTCAAAATACTTTTTTACAAAATGAATATGTACTTATAGTCGCACTTGTTGCGGTTGCACTTGTTATTGCATTCTTATCTTTATTCCTTAAAACTAAACTTGGACTTGCAATTCGTGCAACTGGTAATAATCCTGATATGGTTCGTTCTTCTTCAATTAACCCTGCATTTACCACAATTATTGGTCTTTGCATTTCTAACTCATTTACAGCTCTTTCAGGCTGTCTTTTAGCACAGTCGCAAAAGTCAGTTAATATTGACATTGGTACTGGTATGGTTACAGTTGCTCTTGCTTCCCTTTTAATTGGTGGTGTATTTGTTAAAAAGGGAAAAATCCCACTTCGTGCTATTGGCGTAGTGTTAGGTGCAATTATATTTAGAGTTATTTACACAATTGCCCTTCGTTTTGATATGCCAGCTTATATGCTTAAGCTTATTTCTTCAGTTATTGTTATTATTGCAATTTCTGCACCTTACCTTAAGTCCAAATACCCTGAATTCAAGAGAAAATTAACTCTTAATCGTGGAAAGGAGGCCATATAATGCTTACTTTATCACATATTTCAAAGACTTTTAACCCTGGCACAGTAAATGCAAAAACAGCACTTAGTGATTTGTCACTTCACGTAAACAAGGGCGATTTCATTACAATTATTGGTGCTAACGGTGCTGGTAAATCCACTCTTTTTAACGCTATTGCAGGTTCATTTACAACTGACAGTGGTAATATTGTTCTTGATGGAAAAGATATTACACTTACACCTGAATTCAAAAGAGCAAAAGAAATTGGCAGACTTTTTCAAGACCCAATGAGAGGCTCGGCCCCAGGTATGAGCATTGAAGAAAACTTAGCTTTGGCGGCAGGTCACGGCGGTTGGTTAAGTTCCATTTCTAAAAAAGACAAGTCACTTTTCCGTGAGCGTCTTTCACTACTTGAAATGGGACTGGAAGACAGAATGAAGCAACCAGTAGGACTTCTTTCAGGTGGTCAAAGGCAAGCCTTAACACTTATGATGGCAACCTTTAACCCACCAAAGCTTTTACTTCTTGACGAACACACAGCGGCACTTGACCCAGGAACTGCCGAAAAGGTTTTAGCTCTTACAAAAGATATTGTAGAGAAAAATAACCTTACTTGCCTTATGATTACACACAATATGCAATCTGCCTTAGAGCTTGGTAACAGAACATTTATGATGAATAATGGTAACATTGTTTATGACGTTGAGGGCGAAGAGAGAAAGAGTCTTACAGTTAACGATTTACTTCTTAAATTTAAGGAGTCAGTTGGTAAAGAGCTTGACAACGACAGAATGTTACTTTCAGATTAAAAGCAAAAAATTAGCCTCTTCAAAATGAAGAGGCTTTATTTTTTAGTCCACTCTCGGTGCATCTTCTTTCGGTAGATGCTTAAAGAAATATATTACAAATGGAATAGATATAATAAATGTTATTAAATCCCCTATTGTTTGTGATATTTCCACACCTAAAAGCCCGTAAAGCTTTGTTAAGATAATTATAGTCGGAATAAACGCAAGGCCACTACGGAGGGTTGAAAGGAAAGTCGCCGAAGTGTTTTTACCTATGCTTTGGAAGAGCATATTAGTACAAACGCAAATTGGTTGGAAGAAAAGT
This sequence comes from Candidatus Fimenecus sp., assembly GCA_045641425.1. Classification (GTDB taxonomy): domain Bacteria; phylum Bacillota; class Clostridia; order Oscillospirales; family Acutalibacteraceae; genus Fimenecus. Next base: position 7,639 of record JAZUGZ010000272.1, on the reverse strand, counting down.
GCAATAAACTGAACCCTTAAAGCAAATGTTCCAATTTCAATAACCTTTGGGTCATCTCGGAAAATGCCTACAAGATTTGCTGAAAGCACCATACCAATAATTGCAAGTGTACCAAGGCAAATTTCGCCAAGTGAAAATGTGAAGAAAAATGCCTTTTTAACTCGTTTATATTTCTTTGCGCCGTAGTTAAATGCGGCAACTGGCTGAAAGCCTTGGCCAATTCCAAGACCGATTGCAAAAATGAAGAAACAAATCTTATTAACAATAGTCATAGCGGCAATTGCTTCGTCGCCATACATTCCGGCACAAGAATTTAGAACCATTGTTGAAATCGAAGAAAGGCCTTGACGAACTAAGCTTGGAAGACCTGTAAAGCAAATTGACCAAATGTCTGCCCATTTAAGAGAAATATATTTAATTCTTATTTTACTAACAGTTTTCTTTGCAAGGAAAATGCTTAAAAGAAGTGAAAAACTAATCACCTGCGAAATAGCAGTTGCAATCCCAGCACCGAGAATACCCATTTGTAGCTTTGACATTAAAAGCCAGTCGCCAAAAATGTTTAAGAGCCCACCAGAGCAAAGTGCAAACATTGAAAGTGATGCTTTACCCTCATAACGAAGAATGTTGTTAAGCACAAACGAAGCACACATAAACGGCGCGGCCAACAAAATGCAAGTAGCATATTTTTTAGCATAAGGTAAAATTGTGTCTGTACTGCCGAGAAGTTTCATTAATGGTGTAATGAAAACAAGTCCCAAGGACATCATCAAAACACCTGCAAAAACGCAAAGATAAAACGCTGTTGAGGCAATTCGAGTTGCACTTTCAGTGTCTTTAGCACCGAGTTTACGAGAAATTACGCTACCAGCACCGTGACCGAACATAAAACCGACTGCTTGAATAATAGCCATAAGTCCAAAAACTATGCCAACAGCACCCGAAGCACTTGTACCAATTTTGCCTACAAAATAAGTATCTGCCATATTGTAAATATTAGTTACAAGCATACTAATAGTAGTTGGAATACCAAGTGTTATAACAAGCTTTGAAACTGGTGTAGTGGTTAAGTATTCATATTGTTTTATGTTACTTTGTGAGTTCATTGTTCACCTTAATTTGACTATTTTTATTTTTTATGTATAATGTAGTTACGGGAGGGATTTTATGAAAAAAGGATTTATCTTTACCGTTCTCTTTAGTTTAGCAATGTTCATATATTCAAATACTCTTGGTGGAATATTGGGTTGGTTTGCAACTGAAGACGGAATTGTATCACTTGCAGTAGCATTTGCAATTATTTCCTTAGCAATTATAATACTTCTTACAAAACCAGCATTACGAAAGATTACCAAAAACGAGCATTACAATTTGCGTAATGCAATAATATTTGAAATTCCATATTGTATTTTGTTCATTTTGTGGATTGTTGTTATACTAATTATTAAATCAAAAAATATAATTACGGAAACGGAATTTTTCATTTGCCAAATTCTTTGCCCTATGAGTTACATCTCAGATTTACTATATTGGATTTTTGATTTTTCATTCGTTTCAAGAATAATACTATCATCTATCGTTACTATAATACATTTATTCTTTGTTTCTTTCTTCCTAATAAAACAAGGAAAAGAAAAAGCATAATACAATATATTACAAACAAAAGAGACGGTTAACCCGTCTCTTTTTTATTATAAATTAAGATTTAGAACAAACCAGTAATTTTGCCTGTTTCCTCAACATCAATTTTCTCTGCTGCTGGAACCTTTGGAAGACCAGGCATTGTCATAATGTCGCCAGTTAAAACTACTACGAAGCCAGCACCAGCTGAAACTTTAACATTTTTAACTGTTACTGTAAAGTTCTCTGGAGCACCAAGCTTTGTTGGGTCGTCTGAGAAGCTGTACTGAGTTTTAGCAACGCAGACTGGAAGTTTGCCAAATCCGAGTTCTTCAAGCTGTGCAATCTGCTTTTTAGCATTTGGCATAATGGTAATTCCGTCGCCACCGTAAACCTTTTTAACAATAGCTTCAATTTTTTCTGCTATTGGTTTGTCTGTATCATAAGAGAATGTGAAGTCGCCTTTTTCTTCTTCACAAAGGCGAATAACTTCTTGAGCTAAAGCCTCGCCACCCTTACCACCTTCAGCCCAAACAGTTGAAAGAACAGTATTAACACCGAGCTCGTGGCATTTATCAATGATGAAGTCGATTTCCTTGTCAGTATCTGTTGGGAATCTATTTACTGCAACAACACAAGGAAGCTTGTAAACATTCTTGATATTTGAAACATGGCGAAGAAGGTTTGGAATACCTTTTTCGAGAGCGTTAAGGTCTTCAGTATTAAGCTCGGTCTTTGGAAGTCCACCATGCATTTTAAGTGCTCTAACAGTTGCAACTACTACAACTGCATCAGGTGTAAGGCCTGCCATACGGCACTTAATATCAAGGAATTTTTCAGCACCAAGGTCAGCACCGAAACCAGCCTCTGTAACTGCATAATCGCCCATCTTCATTGCCATTTTAGTAGCAATTACTGAGTTACAACCGTGTGCAATATTTGCGAATGGGCCACCGTGAACAAATGCAGGAGTGCCTTCAAGTGTTTGAACAAGGTTTGGCTTAAGAGCATCCTTGAGAAGTGCTGTCATAGCACCAACAGCATTTAAGTCCCCTGCTGTAACCGGCTTGTCATCATAAGTATAACCTACGATAATCTTTGAAAGTCTATCTTTAAGGTCTGTAATTGAATTTGCAAGGCAGAAAACAGCCATAATTTCAGAAGCAACTGTGATGTCAAAGCCGTCTTCACGAGGAGTACCATTAACTTTACCGCCAAGGCCGTCTGTAATGAAACGAAGCTGACGGTCGTGCATATCAACGCAACGCTTCCATGTGATTTTTCTAACATCAATCTAGAGTTTGTTACCCTGCTGAATGTGGTTATCAAGCATTGCGGCAAGTAAGTTATTTGCAGCACCAATTGCGTGGAAGTCGCCAGTAAAATGAAGGTTAATGTCTTCCATAGGAACAACCTGAGCGTATCCGCCACCGGCTGCACCGCCCTTAACACCGAAAACTGGGCCAAGTGAAGGCTCACGAAGTGCAACTACTACATCCTTACCAAGTCTTTTAAGACCGTCTGCAAGACCAATTGTTGTAGTTGTTTTACCTTCGCCTGCTGGAGTTGGTGTAATTGCAGTAACTAAAACGAGCTTACCATTTTCTTTCTTGCTCTCACGAAGAAGTGCTAAATCGATTTTTGCTTTATAGTTACCATATTGTTCGATATATTTTTCATCAACATGAGCACGCTTTGCGATTTCGGTAATGTGCTCCATTTCGCACTGTTGTGCGATTTCAATATCTGATAAATAAGCCATAGTGTCCTCCAAAATTATTTTATTGAAGCGCTTGTGTCTTTTTGAATAACGTCATGTGCGCCACCCTCAACAATACTTGTTGCTGAAACGAGTGTGAGCTTTGCTTTTTCCTGAAGTTCAGGAATTGTCATAGCACCGCAGTTGCACATTGTTGATTTAACCTTTGAAAGTGAAAGAGCAACATTGTCTTTAAGAGTACCTGCATAAGGAACATAAGAGTCAACACCCTCTTCAAATGAGAGTTTTTTATCGCCACCAAGGTCATAACGCTGCCAGTTACGAGCACGAGCAGAGCCTTCGCCCCAGTACTCTTTATAATATGTGCCATTTATGCTAACTTTATTTGATGGGCTTTCGTCAAAACGAGCGAAATAACGACCGAGCATAATGAAGTCAGCACCCATAGCGAGAGCTAATGTTAAGTGGTGGTCGTAAACGATACCGCCGTCTGAGCAAACTGGAACATAAACACCAGTTTCTTCAAAGTATTCATCTCTTGCTTTGCAAACTTCAATAAGTGCAGTAGCCTGTCCACGGCCAATACCCTTTGTTTCTCTTGTGATACAAATTGAGCCGCCACCGATACCAACTTTAATAAAGTCTGCACCAGCCTGGGCAAGGAAGCGGAAGCCTTCAGCGTCAACAACGTTACCGGCACCAACTTTTACTGTATCGCCATAATTTTTTCTAATCCAATCAATTGTGAGCTTCTGCCATTCTGAGAAGCCTTCTGAAGAGTCGATGCAAAGTACATCTGCACCTGCTTCAAGTAGAGCTGGAACACGAGTAGCATAGTCACGAGTGTTAATACCAGCACCTACAATATAACGTTTATGAGAGTCAAGTAATTCATTTGGATTTTGCTTATGTGAGTCATAGTCCTTACGGAATACCATATAGCAAAGCTTTCCATCATCAGAAATAATTGGGAGAGAATTGAGTTTGTGGTCCCAAATAATGTCGTTAGCTTCTTTAAGAGTTGTACCCTCTTTAGCCCAAACAAGCTTATCAAATGGAGTCATAAATTCGCTAACCTTTGTGTCAGGACTCATACGGCTAACTCTGTAATCTCTGCTTGTAACAATACCAACAAGTTTGCCTTCCTGAGTGCCATCTTCAGTAACAGCTACTGTTGAGTGACCTGTTTTTTCTTTAAGTGCGATAACATCTGCGAGAGTGCTATCTGGCTTTAAGTTTGAGTCGCTCTTAACAAAACCTGCTTTGTAAGATTTTGCTCTTGCTACCATAGCAGCTTCGTCTTCAACTGACTGTGAGCCATAAATAAATGAAACACCGCCTTCAGTTGCAAGTGCTACTGCAAGTCTGTCGCCTGAAACTGCCTGCATAATTGCTGAAACAAGTGGAATGTTCATTGTGATAGCAGATTCTTCGCCCTTTTTATATTTTACAAGAGGTGTTTTTAAGCTAACATTAGCTGGAATACAAGTGCTATCTGAATAGCCTGGAATTAAAAGATACTCGTTAAAGGTATGTGATGGTTCATTGATAAAAGTTGCCATATTACTTCCTCCTCATATACATTTAGGTAATTTTATATATTGTACCATAAAACACTAAAAAAGTGAAACAAAATTTTCAAAAATTCATATACAAAAAACTCCCTATAATGTAGGGAGTTTTTGGTAAGGGTGACTATGCTAATAATCGATTACATATTTTCTGCTTCTTGTTTTGCTTTTTCGGCTCTATCCAATGCTTCTTGAGCTTTTTTAAGAGCTTCTTCAGCATCCTTTTGAGCTTTTTCAATATCTTTCTTTTTCTTTTCTTCTTTTTCGGCTTCCTTACGAGCTTTTTCTTCGGCTTCTTTTTGAGCCTTTTCAGCTTTTTCAGCCTCTTTACGAGCTTTTTCTTCAGCTTCCTTTTGAGCTTTTTCGGCTTTTTCAGCTTCTTTCTTTGCTCGTTGCTCTGCTTCTTTCTGTGCTTTCTCAGCTTCTCTTTGAGCCTTTTCTATCTCTTTTTGAGCTTTTTCAGCTTCTTTACGAGCTTTTTCTTCGGCATCCTTCAAAGCTTTTTCAGCATCCCTTTGAGCCTTTGCTGCTTTTTCTTCAGCTTCTTTTTGAGCTTTAAGAGCTTCCTTCTGTGCCTTTTCAGCTTCTTTTTGAGCTTTCCTTGCTTTTTCTTCAGCTTCTTTACGTGCCTTTTCACGCTCTTTTGACTTTTCGAACTGAGCTTCACGCTCTTCACGTTCTACCTTAATTTCTTCCATATCAAGGTCATCAGTACCGCCGTCACGCCATGTATGCATAATTTCAGGCTCTTCGAAAATCTCATCAAGCTTTTTGATAAATGGAACAATTTCGCCAAAGTCAAGTGCTCTGTGGTCAAACGCAATGCAAAGTGGCATTACCTGACGAATTGCAATTTCTTTTTCGCCTGCTTCGTTTGTAACAACAACTGGCTTATCTTGAACAGCACCAACTGCAATAGCACAAACCTGCGGTGGAATAATTTCAAGAAGACAAGTTTCACCTCTTTGCTGGCGGTAGGTTGAACCAATGTTTGAAACAGTAATTGTACCCTGTTCAATATCTTCTTTTGTAAGTCTATCCTTTTCAGGAATTGCTTCGTACTGCTTCTTTTCTTTACCTGAAAGAGTTTTAACTTTGTGCTTACCAGTTTTTGAACCGATAAGTCTGTAAAGAGTCTGCTTAACCTTGCCTTGTTTAAGTGCTGTGATTGTGTTGTCAAATGAAACATCAAACATAACTTCGTTAAGGTTTGTGTTCTTAACACGTCGGTTAACATCATTTATATAATCAACCATTTGGTTAAGGTTTTTATTTTCAAAATTGTGAAGGTTAATTGTCATCATTTCGCCATTTGGAAGCACCATTGGCATTGAAATGTTAATATCTTCAAAGGTATGAATTTCGCCACGAACGAGTTTGCGGTCAAATTCAATGTGTGCATTCATTGCAGGGTCAGCCTTAAGACCTTCAACAATAACCTTGAGCATAACTGTGTTAAGAGTGATTTTATCCTCTTTTGCACAGTTCTCATTAAGACGCTTATATTCAATCATAAACTCTGTAACGTCAGGCTCATAGTTATATGTAACATGTGGGATTGTTTCCCAGCTTTCAGCTGTCATATTAGCAACAATCTTTCTTTGAATACCAAAGTGGGTTGTGCTAGTTTTTTTCATTTTTTCTTTTTTAGCCATATATTTTCTCCTTTAGGGAAATTTGTAAAATTTAGTAAAAATATTATAACACATTTATTATACACAATGGTTAACAAATTGTAAATTTTTGTATTAAACTTTTTCTGTCTTTTTAGTAATAAAAATCTTAATAAATAATGTTGCTAAAAGGAATGCTACTGTGCCACCAATGAGAACATCCGAGAAGAAGTGTGCACCACAAACAATTCGGCTAACGGCTACCATTCCAGTGTAAGCCACTGTGAAAACAGTAAGCAAAACCTTTGAAAGAGTATTGTCGTACTTTTTGAAAAGCTTTGGAAGTGCGAGTAACGTGTAAACAGTACCTGCAGTACTTGTATGACCTGATGGGAATGAGCGGTAACCATCAATTCCAACTTTATGACCATTTATCATTTGAAGAGTTTCAGGAATAATTGGTTTACCTGACTTTTGGAACCAACGGTGGAAATTTGTAAATTCAGTATCTCCTAAGAACCACATTGTTCTATACCTTGGGCGGTACATAACATTTTTAATGCCGTTAATTACAAGTGTTGATGCCACATAAGTTGCAATTATTACAAATGCAAATTTTAGTAATGCTCTTGCCTTTTCTTTGCTTAAATTATTCATTCCAAAGCAAAGTGCCTCGCCAACCATTACTGCAAACACAAGAGATGTTGCAATAGATAGTGGCGAATTTACAAATTCTTCAACGTCTGTAAATCTTTTAATATAGCCGAGTGTGTCGTTTGCGTAAATATACATTGGAATTATTGTGCCAATGTTAAATCCAATTGAACCTACAATTTTAATGAATTTATTATCGCACTTGGTTGCATTAGCAAAAAAGATTGATAAAGCTATTGCTAAAAACAAATAACCCGGTGTCATACCAAAGGTTTCAAGCACCATACCAAATGTGTTTTTAGTAAAGTAATGGTCTGGCTCTAAATCGACTAAAATTTTACTTACTTGCAAGTCGAAAACAGAAGCAAGTGTAAGTAAAGTGCCAAAAATAAGCACGAAAAGACAAATGCTAATTATGTTTGATTTCTTTGTGTTTCCCTTAATCATAAAATCACTCCTTT
>JAZUGZ010000271.1:0-2996 GCA_045641425.1 Candidatus Fimenecus sp. | reverse complement strand
ATAATAATATTGTCATTATAGCACACAAAAATATAAAAGTATATATTCAAAATCGAATTAACAATACAATAATTAATAGCATATTAAACTAAAAGTCGAAAAAAACTGTTGATAATTCTTTGTTACTATACATTTTGCCTTGTAAATGACGAATAATTTTTTTTATTATTGATCTTATAAAATTTGTCAAAACGCTTAACAGGTTCAAAGCAAATAACAAAGAATGTGGACAAGATCTTCAAAAACAATATAAGCAATTAAGCTCAACAATAAATATTCTGCATAGACAAAGAATAAAACAGGCAGGAAGCACCAAAACTTCTTGCCTGTTTTTGGGTAAACCGAAAAATCGGATTTTGGATTAAAAATTAAATGTAATTTCCGTTAATATCGCAAACATTATTGAGGTAAAGGTCAAGCTGAATTACATCAAAGGCATCAACAGCTGTGTCGTGGTTTAAGTCAGCAACTTCCTTTTGCTCATTTGTAAGAGAAACATTACACTGAACATAAGCTACGAGCATTGCGTAGTCATTTTCATCTACCGTACCATTGCAATCTGTATCACCTAACACAAACGGAATAATATCAACATAGTAATACACTATAAATCCCATAATTTCAAGAGTCACTTTGTTTTCTTGATTAGGAAGCCATTGATTTCCGCTGTATTGGCTAAAGTTGTAATAAATATTTCCATACAAATCATAAAGGTCATCTACTGTGGCTGTAAATGTTTCACCAGTTTTAAGTTCAACCTCAAATGTAGCATTCTCTTCAAATAAACTTATAAAGTCTGAATAGTAATAATACTCAATACCATTTTCTGTTTCCCAAGAACCTCTTGTATGCTCTAAAACAGAAATATGGTCATCACCAATTAAAGTAATGCTACTAATTGGATTTTCAATGATTGAAATATTAAAAGTGCTTGTAACGCCTAAAACAGTTACACTGCCCTGATAAGTGTTATTAGCAGACCACGCCTCCCAATCCTTTTGCTCAGTTGATATACTTACATTGTATCCATATTCTTCAAATAATTCATAGTCCGTTCCAGTAAATGTTGTGCCATCCTTAAAGTTAACGGTAATTTCATTTGGTGTTATATAATCGTAAAGATAATTATTCCAATAAACATCATAATGACCACAAGTGTTTTCATAAATCTGTGTATCACTTGCAGAAACACTCTCAATAGGATTTTCTACAACATTTGCGTAATATAATACAGTAACACCTAAAATGCTAAACCAACATTCATAAGAACCACCAACAGTCCACATATTGTCACTACTTTGTTCATATACAATGTCGTAGTCCCAATCATAACCATATACACTTGAAAAATCATAAGGGTTACCCTCAAATGTAGTGCCATCTTTAAAGGTTACTGTAATGTGTTCAGGCTCTGGAGCAGCATATTCAAAGAAAGAACCACCCAAAAAGCCATTTGAATTCTCATATACATTAACATCGTCAACGATTATGCTTTCAAATGAACTTCCAAACTTATTAAGGGGAACAGTAAATGAAGCACTATAATCACTAAAGCCAGAAACCCTAAAATAATAAGTTTCACCAGCTTCTAAAATGTATTTAAGACAGAAATTACCATCTTCGCCACCATCATCATCACATTTTATTTCTTCAAAATTGCTATCAGCAAGATATACAAAAGTATCGGAATTTCCAGAAGACTCAATACTATATGCACCAGTTTCTTCAGGAATAAATTTTAAATATGCGTATTGACCATCATAAAATTCAAAATCAAGTGAGTCGCCAACAAATATTTCAATTGGCTCAGCAAAAGGATTATCTGTTTGAAGAGTAAGGAAAACATTAACAGAATTAGTATCACAACAAGAAATTATAAATTCATATAATTCGCCTGCTTCTAAATGATATGTGAGCCTAAAATTCGTGCCTGCACCACTGTCATCATCGTATGCTAATTCTTCGTAACTTTCATTTTCTATATTATAAATCCTAAGTGCAACATTGGTATCAAATGGACTTAATGAATAAATAGTGTAATCACCACTTGTTTCAGGAATAAAGGAATAATAATAATTTTCATCTTCAAAAACAGCTTCAAAATTATCAATTAAAGTTACATTGGGATTGTAGCTAATAACTACCTCATATTCAACCCAATCTGCATCATAAGTACGAGTTACAATATGATAATCCTTACCAGCCTCTAAAAAGCAAGTAATCTTAAAGTTTGCATTTTCGCCACCAAGGGAATCTTCTACTAAAAGCTCATAATCTTCAAGGTCATCATTCCAAACATAAAGTGAAGCCTTAGTATCATATTCACCTAAAGACTCAATAGTGTATTCGCCAGATTTTTCAGGGCAAAATCCATAAGTGTCATCACTTATGCTATCAAAAAAGGCCCAATATCTTTCAACCTCTATTAAAGAAGGCTCTGAACCTTCGCCACTACCTTGAACAAGTGTTACACTAAAATCAGCTGCACCATTGCCATAGCCATAAATATCATAATGATATGTAACGCCAGCTTCCAAATCAAAAGTTATTTTGAAGTTATTGCCTTCGCCAGAGTCATCGTCTCCAGCAATATAATCTCCGTATTCATTATAAAGGACAACATAAATATCGCAACCACCATGAGACTCCAAAGTGTAAGTGCCAGACTCTTCTGGAGTAAAATACAACAATGCATTGTCGCCTTCTAAAAGGCTAATGCTAATCTCATCTCCAACAAAGATTTCCTGTTCCATTGTTTCTGCAAATGAAGTAATTGGCAATGCGGATAAAATCATTGCGATTACAATGAAAACGCTTAAAAGCTTTTTCATTCATATTCCTCCTCATAGTATAATACCAACTAAATAATATTATAATGCTTAACAATTACTGTTGTCAAGGGAGCGTAATTTTAGGTTAATAGCAACTAAAATAAGCAGGAAGCGAAAATGCCTCCTGCCTGTTTTTGGGTAAACCGAAAATCGGATATTGGATTA
>JAZUGZ010000270.1:0-7498 GCA_045641425.1 Candidatus Fimenecus sp. | reverse complement strand
CGCTAACAAATAATTAGCAAATTGCATAAAATTTAGGCAGGTTTTTACCTGCCTTTTTTTATTCTGTCTATTGAATTCCTACTAATTTTGTATTATTATATATTTAACCTAAATGAGAGATGTGAAAACAATGAAAATTTCTACAAAAGGCAGATATGCTCTCCGTTTAATGTTAGATCTTGCAATTCATTCAAATGGGGAATATATTTCAATAAAAAGTATTTCACAAAGACAGGGTATTAGTGAAAAATATCTTGAGCAAATTATTAAAATGCTTTCAAAAGAAAATCTTGTTGAGAGCACTCGTGGAAAACAGGGTGGCTATCGCTTAACTCGTGAACCAAAAGACTACACAGTAGGCGAGATTTTAAGAGTAGCTGAAGGTAGTCTTGCTCCGGTAATTTGTCTTGAAAATGACGAAAACCCTTGTGAGCATTGTATGGACTGTGTTACTATTGAAATTTGGCAAAAAGTCCTTGATGCAGTTAACGAGGTTGTTGACTCAATTACTTTACAATATCTTGTTGAAAAACACGCCGAAAAGGGCAATTGTGGTTGCTGTTAAGAATACAAAAACCTAAATTTGCCAATACTTTTTACAGAGTTTTAAATAATAATTGACAAATTCATAGTAGAGTAGTATGATATATGAGAATTCATAGTAAAATACTGTGAAAAATGTAAATCAATGGAAAGAGATGTGCTTTATGAAAGTATATGCAGATAATGCTGCAACAACTAAAATTTCACAAGCTGCACTTGATGCTATGATGCCATGCTTCAAAGAGTTTTATGGCAATCCGTCAAGCCTTCACTCAGTCGGTCAAGACGCATTCCACCAAGTTCGTGACGCAAGAGTGCAGATTGCTAATATTTTGAATGCCGAGTCAAGTGATGAAATTTACTTTACATCAGGCGGTAGCGAGAGCGACAACTGGGCTATTAAGGGTACAGCCGAGCTTATGGCTAAAAAAGGCAAAAAACATATTATCAGTACAGAGTTTGAGCATCATGCAGTTTTGCATACACTCAAATGCCTTAAACGTCAAGGCTTTGAAATTACACTTTTACCAGTTTATGAAAATGGTATTATCCACCTTGATGACCTTAAAAATGCAATTCGAGAGGATACCGCACTTGTAACTATTATGTTTGCTAATAACGAAATCGGCTCAGTTCAGCCAGTTCGTGAAATCGGTGCAATTTGCCACGAAAAAGGCGTTTTGTTCCATACAGATGCTGTTCAGGCTGTTGGCCACTTACCAATCGATGTTCAAAAAGATAATATTGATATGCTTTCACTTTCAGGCCATAAATTCCACGGTCCAAAGCGTGTAGGTGCTCTTTATTGCAAAAAGTGAATTAGACTTCCTAACCTTATTGAAGGTGGTGCTCAAGAGAGAAACCGCCGTGCAGGTACTGAAAATGTACCAGCTATTGTAGGTATGGCAGCAGCACTTAAAGAAGCAAGCGACAATCTTGAAAAGAATATGAAGCACCTTGCAGAAATTCGTGACCATATTATGGACGAGCTTCTTAAAATCCCTTGCAGTAGGGTAAATGGCGACAGAGAGAATAGACTCCCTGGTAATGTTAGTATGTGCTTTGAGGGTGTAGAGGGCGAGTCACTTCTCCTTTACCTTGATATGATGGGTATTCAGGCTTCTTCAGGTTCTGCTTGTACTTCAGGCTCATTAGACCCAAGCCATGTTTTACTTTCAATTGGACTTCCTCATGAGGTAGCCCACGGTTCGTTAAGACTTAGCTTCTGCGAAGAAAATACAATGGAAGAAGCTGATTATATTATAGAGCAAGTCCCACCAATCATTGACAGACTTCGTGATATGTCACCACTTTGGGAAAGACTTCAAATGGAAAGAGGTAATAAATAATGGAATATTCAGAAAAAGTAATGGAGCATTTCGTGCATCCACATAATGTAGGTAAAATTGAAGATGCTGACGGTGTTGGCGAGGTTGGTAATGCAAAATGCGGAGATATTATGAAAATGTATCTCAAAATTGAAGACGGCATTATTAAAGATGTAAAGTTCAATACTTACGGCTGTGCATCTGCTATTGCAACTTCTTCAATGGCAACAGACCTTATTATGGGTCAGCCAGTTTCAGAAGCATTAAAGCTTACTAACAAAGCAGTTGTTGAAGCTCTTGACGGACTTCCAGCAGTTAAAATCCATTGTTCAGTTCTTGCAGAGCAGGCTATTAAAGCTGCTGTTCGTGATTATTATGACAAAAACGGAATTGAATATGACGAAGAACAGTTCCACTTTAACGAAGCACACGACCACGGTGTTGAGGAATAATTATGACTATTAAAGAAATTCAGGAAGAAATCCTTAGACTCAAAAAAGAAAATAATATTTGCATTCTTGCTCACTCTTATGTTGCTAAAGAGATTCAAGAAGTTGCCGACTTTACTGGCGATAGCTATGCTCTTTCAGTAAAGGGTAAAGGAACTGACGCTAAAACAATTATTATGTGCGGCGTTCGTTTTATGGCAGAAACAGCAAAAATTCTTTCTCCGGAAAAAACTGTTTACCTTGCTAATAGTAGTGCTGGTTGCCCAATGGCAGAGCAAATGGAAAAAGACACTATTTCAGCTGTAAAAAATATGTACCCTGACTACGCAGTAGTCGCTTACATAAACACAACTGCCGCTCTTAAAACTGTTTGTGATGTTTGTGTTACAAGCTCACAGGCTGTTGAAATTGTAAGCAAAATGCCTGAAAAAAATATTCTCTTTATTCCTGATTGTAACTTGGGTGATTTTGTTAAAAAACAGCTTCCTGAAAAGAATATTATGCTTCTTTCAGGTGGTTGCCCAACTCACGCAAAAATGGATGAAGCAGATGTTCTTAGGGCAAAAGAAGCACATCCAAATGCACTTTTCTTAGTTCACCCAGAGTGCAAGCCTGAGGTTGTAAAGCATGCTGACTATGTTGGCTCAACTTCTGGTATTATGAACTTCGCTAAACAGAGCGATGCTAAAGAATTTATTATCGGTACTGAAATTAGCATTGTTGAGCTTTTACAGTATGAGTGCCTTGATAAAAAATTCTATCCACTTTCAAAAGACCTTGTTTGCTCAAATATGAAAGCAACAACTCTTATTGACCTTTATAATACTGTTAAAGGTACTGGTGGCGAAGAAATCGAGCTCGATAGCGAAACAATCGAAAAGGCTCGCAAGTGCATTGATAAAATGATTGAACTTGGTGAATAATATGGAACCTTCCAAGGCTTTAATTGCAATGAGTGGTGGCGTTGACTCAAGCGTTGCCGCTTATTTAATGAAAGAAAAAGGCTTTGAGTGCATTGGTTGCACAATGAAGCTTTATGACAACGAAGATATTGGCATTCCAAAATCGCATACTTGTTGCTCTCTTTCAGATGTTGATGATGCAAGAGATGTAGCACATAGACTTGGTATGCGCTATTATGTCTTTAACTTTAGAGATGACTTTGAAAAGTGTGTTATAGACAAATTCATTGACTATTACGAAAAAGGTTACACTCCAAACCCTTGCATAGATTGTAATAGATATATGAAATTTGCAAAACTCCATGACAGAGCAATGGCTCTTGGCTTTGATTATGTAGTAACTGGTCATTATGCTGTTATAGAAGAAATTGATGGTTGGTTTTACCTTAAAAAGGGTAAAGATTTAAGCAAAGACCAAAGCTATGTGCTTTACTCAATGACACAAGAACAGCTTAAACACACAATGTTCCCACTTGGTAATATGGATAAAACTGTTACAAGGGAAATTGCAGAGAAAAACGGCTTTGTAAATGCTAATAAGCCTGATAGTCAAGATATTTGCTTTGTGCCAAATGGCAATTATGTTGAGTTTATTGAAAATCGTCTTAATAAGAAATATAAACAGGGCGATTTTGTTGACACCTCTGGTAATGTACTTGGTAAACATCAAGGTATAATTGGCTATACAATAGGTCAAAGAAAAGGACTTGGTGTTTCTTTCGGAAAGCCAATGTATGTTGTTGATAAAAACATTGAAAACAATACTGTTGTGCTTGGCTCTCACGAGGAACTATTTTCAAAGGAGTTCTCTGCAAAAGATATGAACTGGATTATTCCAGAAGTTCAAAGTGAGTTCAAATGCAAAGCAAAAGTAAGATACAATATGAAAGAACAATCTTGTACTGTATTTAGACTCGATGACAATTCTATTAAAGTTGTTTTTTATGAGCCACAAAGGGCAATTACAAAGGGTCAAGCAGTAGTGCTTTATGACGGCGACACTGTTTTAGGCGGTGGCGAAATAATATGAAAAAAGTGGTAAAAAACATTTTTTCACTTGTAATAGTACCAGTTTTAATTGCACTTTTTATGTGCATTGTAATTGGTAATGATTTTTCATATTTCTTTATTGCACTTTTAGTTGCTTGTGCTGTCTATTACCCATTGAAATTCGGCTTAAAAGCTACTAAAAATAAAAGCTTTGACAGTAGCGAAGATTATAAAAATTACACTCCGTCAAATACTGAAACTAATTATCAAAATAACAAAAAATCAGAAGACGAACAATTTTTTGAAGATGTTTTCCTTTACGGAATGTTTGACGATGACGAATAAATTAAGCACTCTTTTTGAGTGCTTTTTTTATTGCTATTTACAAATTATATTGGTTTATGTTAAAATACACTTTAGAGGTGATTTGATTGAAAAAGGTAAATCTTAATGGCGAGTGGAATTTGAAGTCATTAAAGAGTGGAAAAGTCTTTAATGTAACTGTTCCTTGCGATAACTACACACAGCTTTTAGAAGCAGGGGAAATTCCTGACCCATATTATAAAGACAATGAATCTAAAGTACAGTGGATTGGTGCTGAAGATTGGTCTTACACTCGCACATTTAATTTGAGCGAAGAAGAACTTTCAAAAAGAAGGGTTTTGCTTTCTTGTGATGCTCTTGACACTCTTTGTGATGTCTATCTTAATGGCACAAAAATTGGCGAGGGTAAAAACGCACATATTAAATATGAATTTGACATAAAGCCTTATGCAAAGGTAGGGGAGAATGAAGTTGAAATTATTTTCCATTCTCCAGTTGAGTTTGCAACAAAAAGGCAAAAGGAAGACCCGCTTCCAAAGAACTCAAATGGTACAGATGGTATTGCATATATCCGTAAACCACATTGTCACTTTGGTTGGGACTGGGGCATTTCTGCTCCACTTTCTGGTATTTTAGGCGACATTTCTGTCGTAGCTTTTGATAATAGAATCGATTATCTTGACATTCGCCAAATCCACGAAAATGGTACTGTAACTCTTAAAATTAGTGCCGAAATTGACGGCGAGGGCGAGTATAGTGGTAAAGTAATTTGCCCAGACGGCGAAGAATTTTCATTTACTGGCGAAAGTGAAATTAAAATTGATTCCCCAATGCTTTGGTGGACTCGTGAGCTTTCGGGCAAAGATAAACAGCCACTTTACACGGTTGAAGCTACTTTAGACGGCGAAACTGTTACTAAAAAAATCGGACTTCGCACAATGCGTCTTAATAGAGATAAAGACGAGTTTGGCGGTACATTCTGCATTGAGCTTAATGGCGTGCCGATTTTCGCAAAAGGTGGTAACTACATAATTCCTGATGCTCTTATTGGCCGTGCTACTAACGAAACTGTTGACTATTATTTAGACTCAGCACTTGCTGCTAACTTTAATATTCTTCGTATTTGGGGTGGCGCTAACTACGGTAGCGATTACATCTACACTCAATGTGACGAAAAGGGTATTTTAATTTGGCAGGACTTTATGTATGCTTGCCTTATGTACCCATTTTATGAAGAAGATTTCCTTGAAAATTGCCTTATTGAAGCAAGAGAAAATGTTAAAAGAATGAGAACGCACCCGTCTTTAGCACTTCTTTGTGGTAATAATGAGCTTGAAGTTATGTTCTCATATATGCCAGAAACATTAAAAATTGTTAAATGGTATAAAAAATTCTTCTACGAAATTTTAGCAGAAGAAGTTAAAAATATTGATGCTGATATTCCTTATATCCCAACTTCACCTATTGGTGAGGCTTGCAGAAAAGGTGTTACTGGAGATAACTTCGGCGACACTCACATGTGGAATGTTTGGCACGGACTTAAACCGCTTAATTATTACCGCAAGCGCATGACTCGTTTTTGTAGTGAATTTGGCCTTGAGTCACTTCCTACTATGGATGCAATTCGTACCTTTGCCGAAGAGAGTGACTATGGCATTGAAACCAAGATTTTCAATGCTCACCAAAAGTGCAAGGGCGGTAACCCTAAAATGCTTTTCTATTTGTTTGAAAAGTTCAACGAGCCTGAAAAGTTTGAAGATTTAGTTTACTTAACTGGTCTTATTCAAAAAGAATGTATTTCTGATGCAACTGAGCATTGGCGTAGAAATAGGGGCAGATGTAACGGCTCAATTTTCTGGCAGTATAATGACAACTGGCCGGCTCCATCTTGGGCATCTGTTGACTATACTGGCAAGTGGAAGCCACTTCAATACTGTGCTCGTCATTTCTTTGAGCCAATTTGCGTTTCAGTAGAAGACAGAAAAGACGATTTCTCAATTTACTGTATAAATGACTCACTTGATATTGTTGAGGGTACTGTTAAATATACACTTTGCACTCTTGACGGTAAAACAGTATTTAGAAATGAAATTAGCACAGTCTTAAATCCATTAAGTAGTAAGCACATTATCAATGGTAATTTACATAATGCAAATCGCAAAGATGTTTACTTAAATGTTAAGCTCTATGCAAATGGTAAGTGCATTTCGGAGCGTACAAAGATTTTTGTACCTGATAAAGACTTAAAGCTTAAAAAGGCTACAATTAAAAAAGATGTTTCATTTGCTAATGGCGAAATCACAGTTAAGCTTTCGAGTGATACATTCTGCCGTAGCGTAATGCTTGATATTGAAAACTTTAGAACACCATTTTCTGACAACTACTTTGACTTAATCCCTGGCGAAGAAAAGGTGGTTACAGTTAAGGCAGACAAAGAATATCCGGTTACAGTAAAATCTCTTGTTGATGTTCCAATTAAAGGCAACTCATTAAAGAGTGCTTTGTTTAGAGCAAAATTTGCAGTTAAACCTGAAAATATTGCTAACAATGTTTGGTATTCAACAAACTAATGGAATTTGGTGGGGGTAACAGTATGATAGAATTTAATGGTAATTTAACTGGCAATGCAAAAGAATATGCCTTGAAACAAATTGCAAAAGATATGCAAAAGCTTTATTTAATTGGAACAATATCACTTATTATTCCTTCATGGTTTTGTTATTATATGTTTCATAATTTTTTAGCTTTTATCTTGCCTATTTTATTTTTAATCTTAGCAATAATTTCAAAACCATTTAATCATATTTTTTCAAAAAGCCTACCACAAAATATTTCAATAACAAATGGCGAAATTGTATATGAAGCAAGTCATTCTTCACAAGTTATTAAAGTTGATAATGTT
>JAZUGZ010000269.1:0-3328 GCA_045641425.1 Candidatus Fimenecus sp. | reverse complement strand
CTAAGGTATTTTTGGCGTTTATCCCCACCAACAATGATAAAATTTGTGTTTTTCACCGCATTCTCCCCTTTCGTCTTGCAATAACATACTATGATTTTAAGAAAAATTAGTGAATAGGTCTTTTAATTTCTTAAAAGTTGCAATATAATATAAGTAATATCTTAATTTAAGTAGGTGCAAGTTTTGGCAAATATTTCAGAAGTATTAAGTAACGCAAAAAGAATTCATTTTATAGGAATTGGCGGTAGTGGTATGTGCCCACTGGCTGAAATTCTTCACGCTAAAGGTTATTCACTTCAGGGCTCTGACAATAACGAAAGCTCAATAGTTGAGCGTATTCGTAAAATGGGCATTCCGGTTATGATGGGACAGAAAGCTGAAAACATTAACGGAGCTGATATGATAGTTTACTCTGCTGCAATTCAGCGTGGCAATGAAGAGCTTGAAGCGGCACTTAGTAGCGGTATTCCAACCTTTACTCGTGCAGAGCTTTTTGGCGAAGTAACAAAGCATTTTGAAAACTGCATTGGCATTTGCGGTACACACGGCAAAACTACAACTACTTCAATGACAGTTCAGACAATGCTCGGTGCTGGGCTTGACCCGTCAGCAGTAATTGGTGGTAAGCTTCCACTTACAAACAGCTATGGCAGAGTTGGCGAAACTGAAACTATTGTTTGCGAGGCTTGTGAATATGTTGACACATTTTTACACCTTTCTCCAAATGTTTCTGTAATTCTTAACATTGACGAAGACCACATGGAATATTTCAAAACTCTTGATAACCTTATTTTAAGCTTTAGAAAATTTGCACTCCTTGCAAAAAGTGCTGTTATTTACAATGGTGACGATGCTAATACAATTAAGGCCGTTGAAGGCATAACTGGCAAAGATTTAATTTCATTTGGTTTTAATAATACAAATGATTACTATGCAGAAAATATTGAAGAAATAAATGGTGCTTACACTCGCTTTGATGCTATGTATAAGGGCGAAAAGCTTGGCACAATTTCACTTTCAGTACCTGGTAAGCACAATATTCTTAATGCACTTGCCGCTATTGCATCTGCTATTTATTCAGGTGCAAAATTTGAGAATTGCATTAAAGGACTCGAAGAATTTAAGGGTGCCGGTAGAAGATTTGAGCACCTTGGCACATATAAGGGCATTGACATTATTGACGACTATGCTCATCACCCAGCAGAGCTTAAAGTTACTCTTGAAGCGGCTATGAAGCTTGGCTACAAGACAGTTTGGGCAGTGTTCCAGCCATTCACATATTCAAGAACTGTAATGCATTTCGATGAATTTGTTGATGTTCTTAAAATTCCTGACAGATGTGTTATGACAGAGATTATGGGTTCTCGTGAAACTAACACTTATGGAGTTTACACTTCACAGCTCGCAGAAAAAATTCCAAATTCAGTTTGGTTTAACACTCAAGAAGAGGTTGCAGACTATATCGTTCAAAATGCAAAAGAGGGCGACCTTGTAATAACAATGGGTTGTGGTGATATTTACAAATCAGCTCACATGATGATTAAAAAACTTTCAGCGGAGGGCTAAAAGTGGTTAATTTTGGCAATAATTGGGATATTTTGCTTCGTGACGAATGGGGAAAAGATTACTACAAAAATCTTCGCAAATTTTTAGTTTCGGAGTACAGGTCACAAACAATTTACCCTGATATGAACAACATTTTTAACAGCCTAAAGCTTGCTGACTACAAAGACATTAGAGTAGTAATTTTGGGGCAAGACCCATACCACGAGCCAAATCAAGCTCACGGGCTTAGCTTTTCAGTTCTAAAGGGAGTTCCTACCCCACCATCACTACAAAATATTTATAAAGAAATTCACGCAGAGTTAGGTCTGCCTATTCCAAATCACGGCGAGTTAACACAATGGGCAAAGCAAGGTGTACTTTTACTTAACACGGTTTTAACTGTTCGTAAAGGTCAGGCAAATAGCCACAAGGGAATGGGCTGGGAGATTTTTACTGATAACGTAATTAAGCTTCTTAATGAACGCCCAGAGCCAATAGTTTTTCTTCTTTGGGGAGCTAATGCTCGAAGCAAGGCAAAATTTATTACTAACCCTGCACATTTAGTTTTACAGTCCGCTCATCCGAGTCCACTTTCAGCATATAACGGATTTTTCGGTAATGGACATTTCAAAAAAGCAAACGAATTCCTTGTAAAAAATTACGGCAAAGGAATTGATTGGGAAATAAAATAAGGGGGCAATATTATGATTAAAAAAGAATTCAAATTTGCATCTACTTCAGGACTTTGCGACATTTTTGCACAGAGCTTCATTCCTGATGACGGAAAAGTTAAGGCAGTTATTCAAATTTCACACGGTATGGTTGAATTTTCTGACCGATACATAGGCTTTGCAGAAAAACTTTGTGAAAATGGCTACGCTGTATTTACTAATGACCATTTAGGTCACGGCAGGTCAGTAAGTGACGACAGTATGCTCGGCTTTTTCGGTAGCGAAAAAGGTTATATGAATATTGTAAACGACTGTAAAAAACTTACAGATATTGCAAAAGAAGAGTACCCAGATGTTCCATTTTACTTCTTTGGCCACAGTATGGGCTCATTTATTGCTCGTTGCTACACAAAATATTATGGCGACGGAATTGACGCTGCGGTTTATTGCGGTACAAGTGGCCCTAACCCTGGTGCTTCTGCTGGTATTGCACTTGCAAACATAATTATTAAAACTAAAGGCGAAATGCATCGCTCAAACCTTATAAATTCAATAGCATTTGGCTCTTACAATAAAAAGACAGAAAAGAAAACTCCAAGCGACTGGCTTACAAAAGACGAAGAAATCATTAAGTGGTATTTAGGTCAAAAATATTGCACATTTGTATTTACTGCCGCTGGATTTAAGGACCTTTTCTCTGTTCTTAATGAAGTTTCGGCAAAAAGTTGGTACGAAAGTGTCAGAAAAGACTTACCAATTCTTTTAATCGCCGGCGAAGACGACCCGGTAGGTGCTTACGGCAAGGGTGTTAAACAGGTTTATGACGGACTTAAAAACACAGGCCACAGCAAAACTGATATTAAGCTTTACCCTGACGACAGACACGAAATTCTTAACGAATTAGATAAAGAAGATGTTATGAATTACCTTGTTAATTGGTTTGATGGGGTAGCAAAATAAGAAAAAATATATTAAAGGCACTCTTATTAAAGAGTGCCTTTTTATTTAACCTATTGACAACACATATACCTCGTGATACAATGTAAATGCATCGTAATTCAAGGTATAAGGAGTATAGTTATGAAATACAGTAAAGAATTGTTAAAAGGAAG
>JAZUGZ010000268.1:0-15020 GCA_045641425.1 Candidatus Fimenecus sp. | reverse complement strand
AAGGTCGTTTTTGTCAGCATCTACAATGCCCATAAGCTCTGTAAATGCATCTCTTGTGCCAGAGCCATCTTCACGAGAAACAACTGTAATTGCACCTAAAGTGCTTTTGCTTTCATTCTTTTCGTTTTTGTTTTTTGAATTACAAGCTGTAAATACACCTGCAATAACGGCAACAATTAAAAGTGTTGCCACAATGATTTTTGTTTTCTTTGTCATAAAATTTTTCTCCTTTGAATTTTGTTTCCACCTTTGTGGATTGATTAAAGTTTAATACCACAATGTCAAATTCAAATTTCATTAAAGAAAAGATTGTGTAAAATATATCAAAAAAGAGCATTATCATTTGACAATGCTCTTTTTATTGGAGCTGGAGATGGGACTTGAACCCACGAACCTATTGATTACGAATCAATTGCGCTACCAACTGTGCCACTCCAGCGAATATTTAGTTTTTTTATAAATGTATCCTTAAGTACAGCCAAAGATCTATTGATTACGAATCAATTGCTCTACCAACTGAGCCACACCAGCGGATATTACTTTTGCGAGATAATTATAAAATAATTATATACTTTTTTCAAGCCTTTTAGTGCAAAATGAGAAAAATTGTGGTACAATGCAAATAGATATTTTTCTAACACGAAAGAGGGCGAAAAAATGGTTGCAGTTGTAACTGGCGCTGGCAAGGGAATTGGCAGAGCAATTGCTCAAAAGCTTGCAAATGATGGATTCAAAGTTGCAGTTTGCTATAACACTTCAAAAGAAAAAGCAAACGAAGTGGTTAGTGAAATAAACGCAAACGGTGGCAATGCAAAAGGCTATAAGCTTGACATTACAAATAGCGAAAATGTAAATTCAGTAATGGCAGAGATTGAAAAAGATTTTGGCGAGATTTTTGTGCTTGTTAATAATTCCGGAATTGCCGAACAGCTGCTTTTTACAGACATTACTGATGAGTCTTGGAATAAAATGATAGCTACAAATTTAAGTGGTGCGTTTTATTGCTCGCGTGCTGTGCTTCCATTTATGATTCACAGAAAAAGTGGTAAGATTATAAACATAGCTTCAATTTGGGGCGAAACTGGTGGCTCTTGCGAGGTGCATTACTCTGCTGCAAAGGCAGGTTTAATTGGTATGACAAAGGCACTAGCTAAAGAGGTTGGTCCATCTGGAATAACTGTAAATGCTGTGTCGCCAGGTGTTATTTTAACTGATATGACTTCACACTTTGGCGAAGAAGTGCTTGCCGAGCTTAAAGAAGAAACACCACTTTTGAAAATTGGTACACCTGAAGATGTTGCAAATGCTGTTTCGTTTTTAGCATCAAAAAATGCCGATTTTATTACTGGAATTGATTTACCAGTTAATGGTGGAATGAATATTTAATAGAGTAAAAATTAAAGCCGACCATTTGGTCGGCTTTTTGTTTTGCATTATTCTGCATCTATTGGGGAAATTCCCATTGTTATTTCTTCAAGTACATCGAGTAAAACTTTAACTGTGTCAAGTGAAGTAAAGGTTGTAACGCCATTTTGTGCGGCACAGTTACGAATTGCAACACCGTCTTCGTAGTGAATACCTGAAAGAATTGCACGGGTGTTAATTACATAAGAAACATAACCTGCTCTAATTGCTTCAAGAATTTCGGTGCTACCTTCTGAAAGCTTTCTGCGAACACGAGTTCTAATTCCGTGAGCTTTTAAGAAGTCTGCACTACCAATTGTTGCTTCAATATTAAAGCCCATATCGTAAAAGCGCTTAATAAGTGGCAAAGCCTCTTCTTTGTCTTCGTCAGCAAGGGTAACAATTACAGTACCATAATTTTGAAGCTTAAGACCAGATGCAATAAGGGATTTATACATAGCTCTGTGAAGAGTTTTATCATATCCAATTGCTTCGCCAGTTGACTTCATTTCAGGGGAAAGGTAAGCGTCCATACCCTGAAGCTTTGAGAATGAGAATGCTGGAGATTTAACATACCAACGTTGTTTTTCATCAGGGTAAAGTTTGAAAATTCCTTGTTCCTTAAGGCTCTTGCCCAAAATTACAAGAGTTGCAATGTCAGCAAGGGAATAGCCAGTTGATTTTGAAAGGAATGGAACAGTTCTTGAAGAACGAGGGTTTACCTCGATAATATAAACATTCTCGTCATTATCAACAATGAACTGAATATTGTAAAGACCTACAATGCCAATGCCAATACCGAGTCTTTTTGCATAGTCAAGAATTGTACCTTTAACTTTATCGGATACAGAGAATGTTGGGTAAACACTCATTGAGTCGCCGGAGTGAACACCAGTTCTTTCAACAAGCTCCATAATACCTGGGATAAATACATCTTGACCATCGCAAATTGCATCAACCTCAAGCTCTTTACCTTTAATGTATTTGTCAACTAAAACTGGCTTGTCTTCGTCAATTTCAACGGCTGTTTTAAGGTAGTGGCGTAAATCTTCTTCCTTTGCGACAATCTGCATTGCTCTACCGCCAAGAACGAATGACGGACGAACTAAAACTGGGTAGCCAATTTCTTCTGCAGCCTTAATACCAGCTTCAATGCTTGTAACCGCTTGACCTTTTGGCTGTGGAATATTAAGGTCAGAAAGAAGTTTTTCAAAGCTATCTCTATTTTCTGCCTTTTCAATAGCGGCACAGTCAGTACCCATAAGCTTTACACCGTAGTTGTCAAGTGGCTCTGCAAGGTTAACTGCAGTTTGACCACCTAAAGATACAATTACACCGTCAGGGTCTTCAAGTGTAATAATATTCATAACATCTTCTGTGCAAAGTGGTTCAAAGTAAAGTTTGTCGGCAGTTGTGTAGTCAGTTGAAACAGTTTCAGGGTTGTTATTGATAATAATAGCCTCATAGCCTGCTTCTTTAATTGTTTTAACTGCATGAACAGTTGAGTAGTCAAATTCTACACCTTGACCGATTCTGATAGGGCCGGAGCCGAGAACAATAACTTTCTTTCTGTTTTCAATAATTGACTCGTTTTCTTCTTCATAGGTTGAGTAAAAATAAGGAACATAACTCTTAAACTCAGAAGCACAAGTGTCAATCATTTTGTAAGTCGGCATAATGCCATTTACTTTTCTTGTTTCAAAGATTTCTCTTGAAGTTTTGCCCCAAAGGTCAGAAATTTCGTGGTCAGAAAAGCCGACTCTCTTCGCATATTTAAGATATTCAATATCGTCTTTATTCTCCTTAAGCTCTTTTTCAAGGTCAATAATCTTTTTAAGTTTACGAAGGAAAATTAAGTCGATTTTTGTGTTTTTGTGAAGCTCTTCGAGAGAAATTTCTCTTCTAATAAGCTCGCCAAGAGCGAAAATTCTGTCGTCAGTACCGATTTTAATGTACTCGAGCATTTCAGTAGTTGCCATTTCGTCAAACTTCTTCATATGAAGGTGATAAACACCAATTTCAAGTGAACGAATAGCTTTAAGAAGGCTTTCTTCCATAGTTCTGCCTATGCTCATTACTTCGCCAGTTGCTTTCATTTGTGTGCTAAGTGAGTTGTTAGCATCTGCGAATTTGTCGAATGGGAATCTTGGCATTTTTGTAACAACATAGTCAAGAGTAGGCTCGAAGGAAGCGAGAGTATTTGCAAGGGGAATTTCGTGAAGGCAAAGTCCAACACTAATTTTAGCAGAAACTCTTGCAATTGGGTAACCGCTTGCCTTTGAAGCAAGGGCAGAAGAACGAGAAACACGAGGGTTAACCTCAATTAAGTAATATTGGAAAGATTTTGGGTCAAGGGCAAACTGAACATTACAACCGCCCTCAATTTTAAGTGCACGAATAATCTTAAGAGCACTGTCACGAAGCAAGTGGTACTCTTTGTTAGTAAGAGTTTGTGATGGACAAACAACTATTGAGTCGCCAGTATGAATACCAACTGGGTCAAGGTTTTCCATATTACAAACTGTAATTGCTGTGTCGGCAGAGTCCCTAATTACTTCGTATTCAATTTCTTTATATCCCTTAACACTTTTTTCAATAAGAACTTGGTGAACTGGGGAAAGTGCAAGAGCATTTTTAATAATCTCTGCGAATTCTTCGGGTGTTTCGGCAAATCCGCCACCAGTACCACCTAAAGTGAATGCTGGGCGAAGAACAACAGGGTAACCAATTTTTTCGGCAACCTCGAAGCCTTCTTCAATAGTATTAGCAATTTCAGAAGGGAGAATTGGCTCGCCAAGTTCAATACATAAATCTTTGAAAAGCTCTCTGTCTTCTGCTTTTTTAATACTTTCGCTTTTTGTACCAAGAAGCTCAACATTACACTCACGAAGAACTCCTTTTTCTTCAAGCTGCATAGCAAGGTTAAGGCCAGTTTGACCACCAATGCCGGGAAGAATTGCATCTGGACGCTCTTTACGAACAATTTTTGCAATATATTCAAGGGTTAGTGGCTCCATATAGACTTTGTCTGCAATAGACGGGTCTGTCATAATGGTAGCAGGGTTTGAGTTACAAAGAATTACTTCATAGCCTTCTTCTTTAAGTGCTAAACAAGCCTGAGTGCCGGCATAGTCAAACTCTGCCGCTTGACCAATAACAATAGGGCCAGAGCCTATTACGAGTATCTTTTTTATATCAGTTCTCTTAGGCATTTTCTGTTCACTCCATTAAAGCAATAAATTCGTCAAAAAGATATGCACTGTCTTGCGGGCCTGGTGCACTTTCAGGGTGGTATTGAACACCAAAAACTTTATCTATTTTGCACTCTGCACCCTCAGCTGTGTTATCAAGTAAATTTATATGAGTTGCTTCTAAATCAGTTCCCACAAGGCTTCCTAATTCAACAGCATAAGAGTGGTTTTGCGAAGTAATTTCAACTCTTTGTGTTTTAAGGTTAAGTACTGGGTGGTTACCACCTCTGTGGCCAAATTTAAGCTTGTAAGTTTTAGCACCGTAAGAAAGTGAAATTATTTGATGACCGAGGCAAATACCAAAAATTGGGCAAAATCCGTGAAGAGATTTAATAGTTTCAATAACCTCTGGAACATCAATTGGGTCGCCAGGGCCATTTGAAATGAAAATTCCGTTAGGGGAGAGTGATTTAATAGTTTCAGCATCTGTATTGTATGGAACAACAGTAACATCACAGCCAACTCTGTTAAGCTCACGAACAATATTTTGCTTCATACCACAGTCAATAGCAACAACCTTGAATTTTGGATTTTCTATGTTATATTCAGTGATTTTTTTACGACTAACTCTTTTGACTTGGTCGTGTAAAAGGTCAGTTTCTTTTAATATTTTTAATCCATCTTCTAAACTTGTGTCAACAGAAGTGATTAAAGCCTTTGAGCTACCGAAATTTCTAATTTCACGAGTAAGTTTTCTTGTGTCAACATCTGCAACGCCAACAATTCCGTACTCATTCATTACTTCTTCAAGTGTTTTAGTGCATCTAAAGTTTGATGGCTCGTCATTTACTTCACGAACAATTAAAGCACTAACTGACGGAGTTTCGGTTTCAAAGTCTTCATCACAAATTCCGTAGTTACCAATAAGCGGATATGTAAATACTACGCCTTGGTCTGTGTAAGACGGGTCAGAAAGAATTTCTTGGTAGCCTACCATTGATGTATTAAAAACAATTTCTACAATTTTGTCTTGTGGCGAACCAAAGCCAATACCAAGATATTCTGAACCATTTTCTAAAATAATCTTTCTGTTTTTCTGAGGTAACATTATTTGCTCCTCCTAAGCTCAAGTGCTGCACCAATAAAGCCTTTGAAAAGTGGGTGTGGCTTGTTTGGTCTTGACTTAAATTCTGGGTGGTACTGAACACCAACATAGAATGGTCTTTCAGTAAGTTCTACTGTTTCAACAAGTCTGCCGTCAGGGGAAAGTCCTGAAAGAGTAAGTCCCTTTTCTGTTAAAATTTCACGGTAATCGTTGTTAAATTCATAACGGTGGCGATGTCTTTCTGAAATTGAGGTTGCACCATAGCATTTTTCCATTGTAGTGCCTTTTTTGATGTCGCAAGGGTAAGCACCAAGACGAAGTGTACCGCCCTTGTCAATTTCATCACTTTGACCCGGCATAAAGTCAATAACTTTATTCTTGCAGTTTTCGTCAAACTCGCCTGAATGAGCATCTTTTATTTTTGCAACGTGACGAGCGTACTCAATAACTGAAATCTGCATACCAAGGCAAATTCCAAAGTAAGGAATTTCGTTTTCTCTTGCAAATTTACAAGCGGTAATCATACCCTCAATTCCTCTGCCACCAAATCCGCCAGGAACAATAATTCCGTCAAGGCTTCCGAGAATTTCTTTTGCATTTTCTTCTGTGATTGTTTCAGAGTCAATCCAAGAAATGTTAACCTGTGCCTTGTGGGCAAAACCTGCATGACGAAGAGCCTCGGCAACTGAAAGGTAAGCGTCGTGAAGCTGAACGTATTTTCCAACAAGTCCAATGCTGACCTCTTCTTTTTCGCCCTTAATAACCTCAACCATTTCTGTCCATTCTTTAAGGTCAGGAGCTTTAGTCCAAATGCCAAGCTCACGGCAAACAATAAGTGAAAAATCGTTCTTTTCAAGCATAAGTGGTGCTTCGTAAAGACAAGGAAGAGTAATGTTTTCAATTACGCAATCCTCTTTAACATTACAGAACATTGCAATTTTCTTGAAAATGTTTTCTTCAAGTGGTTCGTCACAGCGAAGAACAATAATGTCAGGGCTAATTCCCATTCCCTGAAGCTCTTTAACTGAGTGCTGTGTTGGTTTTGTTTTATGCTCGTCAGAGCCACGAAGGAATGGAACGAGAGTTACATGAATATAAAGAGAATTTTCTTTACCAACTTCAAGTCCAACTTGACGAATTGCTTCAAGGAATGGTTGGCTTTCAATGTCACCGGTTGTACCACCAATTTCGGTGATAACAACATCAGCATCACTCTTTTTACCAACATTGTATATGAATTCTTTAATCTCGTTTGTAATGTGTGGAATTACTTGTACTGTTGAGCCAAGGTATTCGCCCCTACGCTCTTTATTAAGAACATTCCAATAAACTTTACCAGTTGTAAGGTTTGAAAATTTGTTTAAGTCCTCGTCAATAAATCTTTCGTAGTGGCCAAGGTCAAGGTCAGTTTCAGCACCGTCCTCAGTAACATAAACTTCGCCG
The DNA here is from genome assembly GCA_045641425.1 of Candidatus Fimenecus sp. GTDB lineage: Bacteria > Bacillota > Clostridia > Oscillospirales > Acutalibacteraceae > Fimenecus. The sequence continues at coordinate 7,877 of JAZUGZ010000268.1, read as the reverse complement.
TGCTGATATGGACTCATAGTACCTGGGTCAACATTTATATATGGGTCGAGCTTTTGTGAAGCAACTTTTAAGCCTCTTGCTTTTAATAATCTACCAAGTGAAGCGGCGGTAATTCCTTTACCGAGTCCTGAAACAACACCGCCAGTAACGAAAATGTACTTTGTCATAAAAATCCCTATCCTTTCTAATTTTTCTTTTTTCCTATTTTTTCTTCAAATCTTGATTTTGCAACTGTTTTAGACGGCTCGACTGGGTATTCGCCACCAAAGCAAGCAGTACAAAATCCTGTGTTTTCGCCAGTTAAATAACAAACATCTTTCATATCAAGGTAACCAAGTGAGTCAGCACCAATCATTTTTGCGATTTCTTCTACTGTGTGCTCGTTTGCAATAAGACCAGCTTTACTGTCAATGTCTGTTCCGTAATAACAAGGTGCAACAAATGGCGGAGCACTAATTCGCATGTGAATTTCTTTAGCGCCAGCCACTCGCAACTGGTCCACAATTCTTTTACTCGTAGTACCTCTTACGATTGAGTCGTCAACTAAAACAATTCGTTTGCCTTTAACAACCTCTTTAATTGGGTTAAGCTTTATGTTAACTCCTTTTTCTCTTGAGTCTTGCGAAGGAGCAATAAACGTTCTACCAATATATTTATTTTTAGTAAATCCAATTCCGTATGGAATTTTTGACTCTGCGGCAAAGCCTAACGCCGCTTCAAGTCCCGAGTCCGGAACACCGATTACAATGTCCGCTTCAACTGGGTGAGATTTTGCTAAAAATCTACCTGCATTTTGACGAGCAAGGCTTACACTTTTACCGTCAATTACCGAGTCAGGCCTTGCAAAATAAATATATTCAAATACACAAAGACTTCTCGGCGTTAAATTGCATCTTCTTTTGTCGAATCGAATTTCTCCGTTTTCAACAATAGCAATTTCACCGGGAAGTAAATCTCGAACAAATTTTGCATTTATAGCGTCAAGTGCACAGCTTTCGGAAGCGAAAACAATGCTTCCGTCTTGCGTTTCGCCGTAGCATAGTGGCCTAAATCCGTTTTTATCTCTTGTGGCAATAAGTTTTGTTGGGGAAGAGATAACAAGAGAGTATGCACCCTCGATTTTGTCCATAGCTAAAGCAACTGCTTCTTCAATTGACGGGGCTTTTAACCTTTCTTGAACAATAATGTAGGCAATAACTTCGGAGTCAGTTGTAGTGTGGAAAATAGCACCTTTTTCTTCAAGCTCTATTCGAAGTTCGTAAGAATTTGTAAGGTTTCCGTTATGAGCTAATGCCATTTTGCCCTTATTGTGATTAACTAAAATTGGCTGAATGTTCTCTTCTTTATCAGAGCCAGTTGTAGCGTAGCGAACATGCCCTACGGAAATATTACCCTTGCCGAGCTTTTGCAAGTCGTCAGGAGTGAAAGCGTCCCCAACAAGACCGAGTGCTTTTTTAGCGCTAAAAACACCGTCATCGTTAACGACTATTCCGACACTTTCTTGACCTCTGTGTTGTAGTGCGTAAAGTCCGTAATATGTACTTTCTGCCACATCTGTGGGAGTTTTCGAGTAAATCCCGAAAACTCCGCACTCTTCGTGAATACTGTTTGTCATAGTATTTCTTCTTTCTATTATTTACCACTTTCACCATAGTTTGAAAGTACTCGAGCTGACGGGTCGTCAACGTCACAGCCCTCCCAAGACTTGTTTGGCATCCAAAAATCGACTACCATATCAGACTGCTCAGGATAGTACTTTTCAAAAATCTCACGATATAAAAGTGATTCTTTTGTAAATGGTTTTGCGTGTGTGTATTTTTCTTTTTTCTCTAAAAATTCTTCTTCAGTGTAATAGCCTTCAGCGTATTCTTTAAGGCCGTCAACCATTGAATGGCCAACTGCGTCAGAGAATGCTGCCTTTTCACGATAAAGAATACTCTGTGGTAAATAGTCGCCTTCAAAAGCGTGACGAAGTAAATATTTACCTTTGCCGTATTTGTTAAGCTTCATTTCTGGGTCAATAGACATTACATAATGTGCAAAATCAAGGTCGCCAAATGGAACTCTTGCTTCAAGTGAGTTTACTGAAATACAACGGTCAGCACGAAGAACATCGTACATATGAAGCTCGTGAATTCTTTTTTCTGCTTCCTTTTGGAAAGCCTCGGCACTTGGTGCAAAGTCTGTGTATTTGTAGCCGAAAAGCTCGTCTGAAATTTCGCCAGTTAACAAAACTCTAATATCTGTGTTTTCGTGAATGTATTTACAAATAAGGTACATACCCATACTTGCACGAATTGTTGTAATATCGTAAGTTCCAAGAAGTGCAATTACTGTTTCAAGGCTTTCTAAAACATCTTCTTTAGTAATAATAACTTCTGTATGGTCACTTCCAATGTAGTCTGCAACCTGTTTTGCATATTTAAGGTCGATTGCGTCAGTACTCATACCAATAGCGAATGTTTTAATTGGTTTGTCGCTTCTTCTTGCGGCAATTGCACAAACAAGTGAAGAGTCAAGACCGCCTGAAAGAAGGAAACCTACTTTTGCATCTGCAATAAGTCTTTTATCAATACCTGCTACCAACTTTTCGTGGATTTTCTTGCAAACTGTTTCTAAATCGTCGTGTGAATATTCACTAACCTTTGTAATGTCGCAGTAGCAAATAAATTTGCCGTCTTTGTAGTAATGTCCTGGAGGGAATGGCATAACCTTTTTTACGAGTTTTACAAGGTTTTTAGCTTCTGAAGCAAAGCAAATTGTACCTTTTTCGTCATAGCCATAGTAAAGTGGGCGAATACCAATTGGGTCTCTTGCTGCGATGTATTCTTCCATTTCTCCGTCATAAATTATAAGAGCAAATTCAGCATCAAGCATCTTGAACATATCAGTTCCGTACTCTTTGTAAAGTGGTAAAAGAATTTCACAGTCAGAGTCGCTAACGAATTTGTAGCCTTTAGCGATAAGCTCGTCTTTCATTTTTTGAAATCCGTAAATTTCTCCGTTGCATACTACATAGCTGTTTTCAAATTTGAATGGTTGCATACCATCAGGGGTAAGTCCCATAATTGCAAGACGGTGGAAGCCTAAAAGACCTTTGCCAGTATCAATAATTTTGCTATCGTCAGGGCCTCTTGAAATGGTTTTTTCAAAGCCCTCCTTAAACGCACTAAAAGTGACGCCGCTGTCACAGTAACCCATAATTGAACACATAATGATAATTCTCCTTAAGTAAAAGTATCAGCATTCAATAGGGCAAGTGCTGTTCTCGCGGTGCCACCTATTTTTGAACTCAAATCTCTATAAAGATTTTTCCGACTAACGTGCGGGGTACGTCTTACCTACTAAGTTGCCCTTTCAGCTCGAAGCTCGAAAAGTGTTATTCACAAAGTCCTTACTGTGCATTCCCACCGTGTAGCACTCTCTTAAAGTAGGTTTCTTTGTTACTTCTCTTTTCTCAAACGCTTTTAAGTTTATTTAATTTCTGTAGATTATTTTACGCCGAAAAGTAAATCTGCGTATGAAGGGTATGGCCAGTATTCTTTGCCAACCATTGTTTCTGCTCTGTCGCAGAAAGCACGAAGCTCTTGCATTGTAGTAAGAAGAGTATCGCGAATTGCGTAGCCTTCTTGTTCAATGTCATCAATTTCGCCAATCTTAACTAAAACATCCTGGAGGTCATCAGTTTTAAGTGCGATGCTGTCGTTAAGCATTGAAAGCTTTTTAAGAACTCCTGTTTCGTATCCGCAAGGGATTGTTTCATCTGCAAGCTTCTTATTCTTAATTGCCTTTGCAAGTGAAGCTGTGTATTTTGCAATAGCAGGCGAAATTTCTGTTTTTGCCATATCTACCATTGTAGTTGCTTCAATAATTACTGTCTTGCAGTAGTTTTCAAGAGTAATTTCAAATCTTGAATGAAGCTCTTTCTCGGTAAATACCTTGTGGCTTATAAGCATATCAGCATTTTTCTTATCAAGAAGATGTGGAATAGCATCTGGAGTTGTGCGAAGGTTTTGAAGTCCTCTTTCTTCAGTTGCTTCTTTAATCCAAGCATCGTCATAACCGTTGCCGTTGAAAATGATTCTCTTATGATCTTTAATTGTCTTTTTAATCATTTCCTGAAGAGCTGTTTCAAAATCTTCAGCCTTCTCGAGTCTGTCAGCATAGATTTTAAGACTTTCAGCAACAGCTGAGTTAAGCATAATGTTTGCACAAGCAATACTGTTTGAAGAACCAAGCATACGGAACTCAAATTTGTTACCAGTAAATGCAAATGGAGATGTTCTGTTTCTGTCTGTTGTATCTCTATTGAACTTTGGAAGAACGTGAACACCAAGCTTCATCTGTTTCTTCTCTGCACCCTCGTAAGGAGTGTCGTTTTCAATAGCATCTAAAACTGCGTTAAGCTCATCGCCAAGGAACATTGAAACAACTGCAGGTGGTGCTTCGTTAGCACCAAGTCTGTGGTCGTTACCAGCAGTAGCAACAGAAATTCTTAAAAGGTCCTGATAATCGTCAACCGCTTTAATTACTGCACAAAGGAATAAAAGGAACTGTGCATTTTCGTAAGGTGTTTCGCCAGGAGAAAGAAGGTTTACACCTGTGTCAGTTGAAATTGACCAGTTGTTGTGCTTACCGCTACCGTTAACACCTGCAAATGGTTTTTCGTGTAAAAGACAAACAAGACCGTGTTTTGCAGCAACCTTCTGCATAATTTCCATTGTGATTTGGTTGTGGTCCGTTGCAATGTTTGTTGTTGTGTAAATAGGTGCGAGTTCATGCTGTGCAGGAGCTACTTCGTTATGCTCAGTTTTAGCAAGAATACCAAGTTTCCAAAGCTCTTCGTTTAAGTCCTCCATATACTCAGCAACTTTTGGCTTAATTACACCAAAGTAGTGGTCGTCCATTTCCTGTCCTTTAGGTGGTTTAGCACCGAAAAGTGTTCTACCAGTAAAGCGAAGGTCTGGGCGCTTTTCATACATTTCTTTAGTAATAAGGAAATATTCCTGTTCAGGACCAACTGAAGTACGAACACATTTAACATCTTTATTACCAAACAAGCGAAGAATACGAAGTGCTTGTTTATTAAGTGCTTCCATTGATCTTAAAAGTGGTGTTTTCTTATCAAGAGCTTCACTACCATAAGAGCAGAATGCTGTTGGAATACAAAGTGTGTTGCCTTTAATAAATGCGTAAGATGTTGGGTCCCAAGCTGTGTAACCACGAGCCTCAAATGTAGCGCGAAGTCCGCCAGAGGGGAAAGAAGAAGCGTCAGGCTCGCCTTTAATAAGCTCCTTGCCTGAGAATTCCATAATAACGCTTCCGTCTGGAGCAGGGCTAATGAAACTGTCGTGCTTTTCAGCAGTAATACCAGTAAGTGGTTGGAACCAGTGTGTGTAGTGGGTAGCACCATTCTTTACTGCCCAATCCTTCATAGCATTTGCAACTGCATTTGCAACACTAATGTCTAAAGAAGCACCTTCATCAATTGTCTTTTTAAGAGAATTGTAAACATCTGCTGAAAGACTTGCTTTCATTACTCTGTCGTCAAAAACTAAGCTTCCGAAAAATTCTGGTACAGTTTTCATAATATATATCTCCTTATATAAAAATAAATTTGTTTGTAAAAAATATAAAGGCAACGACACCTTGGCCTAAACCAAAGACGTCATTGCCTTTATATCGTTATAATTCTAACCCTAATAGGGGGGATTAGACAATACCTTGTGCTTCCATAGCATTTACAACTTTTTCAAAGCCTGCAATGTTAGCACCTACAACATAGTTGCCTTCAAAACCATATTTCTTTGCTGCGTCATCAATGTTGTGGAAAAGATCTTGCATAATTTTTTGTAATTTTGAGTCAACCTTTTCAAATGTCCAACTAAGTCTTTCACTGTTCTGTGACATTTCAAGAGCTGAAGTAGCAACGCCGCCTGCGTTAGCAGCCTTACCAGGAAGGAAGTCAACTCCATTCTTCTGAAGGTATTCAGTAGCATCAGCTGTTGTTGGCATATTAGCACCTTCTGCAACAACCTTTGTTCCATTTGCTACAAGAAGCTTTGCATCTTCAATCATCAATTCGTTTTGAGTTGCACAAGGAAGAGCAACATCGCACTTAATCTGCCAAACGCCTCTACCTTCATGGTACTCTGAATTTGGTCTGTACTTCTTGTATTCTGTAAGTCTTGCTCTGTTAACTTCTTTAATTTCTTTAAGAGCTTCAACATCAATTCCCTCTGGATCATAAACCCAACCAGTTGAGTCTGAGCAAGTAACAACTTTTGCACCGAGTTCATGTGCTTTTTCAATTGCATAAGTTGCAACGTTACCTGAACCTGAAACAACAACTGTTTTGCCTTCGAGTGAATCGCCCTTGCTCTTAAGTAATTCTTCTGTGATGTAAAGAAGTCCGTAACCAGTAGCCTCTGTACGAGCAAGAGAACCACCGAATGAAAGTCCCTTACCTGTAAGAACACCTTCATACAAACCGCTTAACTTTTTGTATTGGCCAAATAAGTAACCAATTTCACGAGCACCAGTACCAATGTCACCAGCACGAACGTCAGTGTGTGCACCAATGTATTTGTAAAGCTCTGTCATAAAGCTCTGGCAGAATGCCATAACTTCACGGTCTGACTTGCCCTTAGGGTCAAAGTCTGAACCACCTTTACCACCACCGATTGAAAGACCGGTAAGTGAGTTTTTGAAAATCTGTTCAAAGCCAAGGAATTTAATAATACCAAGGTTTACTGATGGGTGAAGTCTTAAACCACCCTTGTAAGGACCAATAGCTGAGTTAAACTGAACACGGTAGCCAGTGTTAACATGAACTTGACCCTTATCATCAATCCACGGAACTCTAAATTTAATTTGACGCTCTGGGTTAACAATTCTTTCAAGAAGAGCATCACGGCGGAACTTCTCTTCGTTTGCATCAACAACAGGGCGTAATGAATCAAGAACTTCAATTACTGCCTGATGAAATTCAGGTTCACTTGGGTTCTCTTTAATTACTCTTTCGATTACTTCGTCAACGTATGACATCTATCATTCTCCTAACTAAAATAAAAAAAGACGCCTTGAACCCTTGGTAGATTCAAGACGTCATTGCCTTTATGCGATAATTATACATATTAAAAAGCTTCTTGTCAACACAAAAACATACATTTGTACAATTTTGTAAAACCGACCGATTTTTAGGCTTGTTTCTTGACATTCTATTATATATTATGTATAATTTTTGTATGAGCAATGGCGTTCATTTAAGGTTTTGGGAGTTCTCTGCCTTTAAGTGAGCGTTTTTTTATTATACATTAAATATGAATATATACTTATTATATTCACATTTTAGAAAGCAGGTGCTTTATGAAATACACAAAGGAAGAGGTTTTGCAGTTTGTAAGCGAAGAGGATGTAAAGTTCATTCGTCTTGCATTTTGTGATGTTCGCGGTAAGCAAAAAAACATTTCAATTATGCCTGATGAGCTTTTACGTGCCTTTAAGTATGGCATAGCTATTGATGCTTCAGCTGTTGACGGATTTGGTGGCGATGTTTATTCAGATTTGTTCTTACACCCAGACCCTGATACACTTTCAATTCTCCCTTGGCGACCAGAACACGGCAGAGTTGTAAGAATGTTCTGTACAGTAACTTACCCTGATGGTAGAGTTTTTGAAAATGATGCAAGAAGCATCCTTAAAAAAGCAATAGCAGATGCCGAAAAAGAAGGATATGAGTTTTATTTCGGCGCTGAAATGGAATTTTACCTTTTCAAGTTGGATGAAGATGGCGAACCAACTAAAACTCCTTATGACAAGGCTGGCTATATGGATGTTGCCATTGCCGATAAAGGCGAGAATGTAAGACGTGAAAT
>JAZUGZ010000267.1:0-2440 GCA_045641425.1 Candidatus Fimenecus sp. | reverse complement strand
TTAAATCTTCAAAGTGTGTTTGGTGTTCCACACGATATACCGAATATTATTCTGCCAATTGGTATTTCTTTTTACACATTCCAATTGCTTTCTTATGTAATTGATGTTTATCGTGGCGATGTAAAGGCACAAAGAAAATATTCTGTTGTGCTTTTATATGCAAGCCTTTTCCACCAATGTATTGCAGGCCCTATTGTAAGATATAAAGATGTTGAGCGTCAGCTCATTTCAAGAAAAGTTCATCCAGACTCAATTCACGCGGGCATCAATCGTTTTTGTTCAGGTCTTGCTAAAAAAGCTGTAGTTGCTAATATGTGTGGTAAGCTTTTTGAAACATTTGTTGTTAGTGATAAGTTAATTAATTCGACAGATGCTATTAGCACAATTGCTGACAAATCGGCAGTTTCCCTTTGGCTTGGAGTTTTAATGTTTTCAATGCAAATTTACCTTGACTTCTCGGCATATTCTGATATGGCTATTGGTATGGGTAAAATGATTGGACTTGATTATAAAGAGAATTTTGATTATCCATATCTTTCACGCTCTGTTTCTGAGTTTTGGAGAAGGTGGCATATTTCGCTTGGCTCATTCTTTAGAGATTATGTTTATTTCCCACTTGGTGGTAGCCGAAAGGGACAATCACGAACAATATTGAATTTGTTTGTTGTATGGGCTTTAACGGGTCTTTGGCACGGTGCTTCTTGGAACTATGTTCTTTGGGGACTTTATTTCTTTGTATTTATTGCAATTGAAAAGCTCTTCCTTGGAAAATTCCTTGAAAAGCTACCAGTTGTTTCAAATATCTATCTTTTAATAATTGTTTATTTTGGTTGGGTACTCTTTAAGTTTGAAAATACATCTGTTATGTTCTCTGTGCTTAAAGGAATGTTCTGCCTTAACGGAAATGCTGTAAACGATTTTGAAACAGTTACAGTTCTTAAAAGCAATTTGATTTTTGTTATTATTGCTATTGTAGCGTGTACGCCAATCGTTTCTAAGATTGCAGAAAAGTTAAGATTTATTGGAAAAGACACTCGAAATTATTCTTTAGTTTACAGTGTGCTTTCAATTATCTTACCGCCAATTTTAGTTGTTATTTCGTTGATAAATATTGTTGGCAATAGTTATAACCCATTTTTGTATTTTCAGTTTTAATTGGAGTAAGTTATGGAAAATAAAAATAGAAAAAAACCGAGCAATAGGGGCAAGGTTCTTCTCGGTCAACTTGCTTCCTTTACATTTACAATAATAATTCTTGCACTAATAGGCGCTATTGTTCCTTTAAGACCAAGTTATTCAGAGTCTGAAAAACGTGAACTTGCAAAGTTCCCAAAACTTTCAATTCAATCGCTTGCATCTGGTGATTTTTTTGATGGACTTGGAACATGGTATTCTGACACATACCCAGGTCGTGAAACACTTGTTGGAATAAACTCAAAAATCAAAAGTTTGTATGGAATTAAAGGAAAAGGGGATGACGCCTTACAAATCCACGGTGAAGTGGTAAAAGGCGATGAAATTCCTGACGAGTATGACCCAAACGCTACTGAACCGACATCCGAAGAAGAGAAAACCACAGAAGGTTATGACAAAATCGAAGCAAATGGCGACACACAGTCACTTGGTGCGGTGTTTGTTGTTGGTAATCAAGGATTTGAGTATTACAATTTTAATCAAACACAAGCTAATAGCTACATTTCTATAATTAATAATGTTGCTTCAAAGCTTGAGGGTAAAGCAAAGGTTTATGATATTGCTGTACCAACTAGCATTGGAATTACACTTCCAGACTCTTTAATGGGTACAATCAATAGCTCTGACCAGTCAAAGGCTATTGATTACCTTAACAGTGGCCTTAACGATAAAGTTGTAAAAGTTCCAGTTTATAATACACTTATGAGCCATAGAAGTGAGTATATTTATTTTAATACTGACCACCATTGGACTCAGCTTGGTGCATATTACGCTTATTGCGAATTTGCAAAGGCTGCAGGAATAAAGGTTCATTCACTTGACGATTACGAAAAAGTCGAGTTTTCAGGCTTTCTTGGTAGCTTCTATAATGATACAGGTAAAATTCCTGCTCTTGAAGCTAATCCAGACACAGTTATAGCTTACAGACCAAATTCGTCAGCTACATTGATTTATACTGACAACAAAGGAAATAAAATCAATTGGAAAGTAATTAATGATGTTTCCGATTATCCTTCATCTATTAAGTATAGTTGCTTTATAGCAGGCGATAATCCTTATTCTGTAATAACTAACCCTGATATTACCGATGGATCTTCAATTGTAGTTATAAAGGAATCATTTGGTAATGCATTTATTCCTTTCTTGGTTGAAAATTACCAAACTGTTCATATTATTGACTATCGCTATTATTCAGGCAGTATTTCTAAGTTTGCCATTGATAATAATGTTGATACAGTGTTGTATA
>JAZUGZ010000266.1:0-1870 GCA_045641425.1 Candidatus Fimenecus sp. | reverse complement strand
AAATAAAGAAAAGAGAGATTTGGCACTTATTTTTAGTGAGAAAAGAGCAACAGCAGCGGCTACATATACTACCAACCTTGTAAAAGGTGCTCCGCTTACTGTTACTAAAAATCATATTGCTGACGGTTTTGCTCAGGCTGTAATTTGCAATAGTGGTAACGCTAATACTTGCAACGCAAATGGCATTGAAATTGCAGAAAAAATGAGCGACCTTACAGCAAAAGAGCTGGGAATTGCTTCTAATGATATTGTAGTAGCTTCAACTGGCGTTATTGGTCAGCCTTTAGACATTGAGCCAATCGCAAAGGGTATTCCAGAGCTTCACAAGGCACTGTCAAAAAATGGCGGTGCTGATGCGGCTGAGGGAATTATGACTACTGACACAGTAATGAAAGAAATTGCAGTTGAGTTTACAGTTGGTGGTAAACAATGTAAAATTGGCGGTATTGCAAAGGGTAGCGGTATGATTCATCCGAATATGGCAACTATGCTTGTATTCATTACAACTGACTGTGCGATTAGTAGTGAAATGCTCAAAAAAGCTCTTTCTTCTGACATTAAAAATACATTTAATATGGTAAGTGTTGACGGTGACACTTCAACTAACGATCTGGTAACAGTTCTTGCTAATGGTATGGCAGGAAATGATGAAATTACTGAAGAGAATGAAGACTATGCTACATTCTGTAAAGCACTTAATACTGTTACAGTTCATCTTTGCAAAATGATTGCTGGTGACGGCGAGGGTGCTACAAAAATGCTCGAATGTAATGTAACTGGCGCTAAAACATTAGACATTGCAAAAACAGTTGCAAAGAGTGTAATTTGCTCAAGTTTACTTAAAGCGGCAATGTTTGGTGCTGACGCTAACTGGGGCCGAGTTCTTTGTGCTATTGGTTACTCAGGAGCTCCAGTTGATGTTACAAAAATTGATGTTAGCTTCAAAAGCTCAAAAGGCGAAATTCTTGTTTGCAAAGATGGTGCAGGTGTAGAATTCTCTGAAGAGAAAGCTAAAGAAATACTTCTCGAAAAAGACATTGAAATTTTAATAAGCCTTAATGATGGTAGTGAAAATTCTACCGCTTGGGGTTGCGATTTAACATACGATTATGTTAAAATAAATGGCGATTACCGTACCTAAGACACGGAGGAAATATTATAATGGAAAATTTTTCAAATGCACAGCGTGCTGAAGTCTTAACTCAAGCACTCCCTTACATTAAGCGTTATGTTGGCAAAGTTGTTGTAGTTAAATATGGTGGCAATGCTATGATTAATGAGCAACTTAAAAAGCAAGTTATGGAAGATATTGTTCTTTTATGGCTCATTGGTGTTAAGGTTGTTTTAGTTCACGGCGGTGGCCCTGAAATAAACGATTTAATGAATAAACTCGGTAAAAAAGCAGAGTTTGTTGATGGACTCAGAGTTACTGATAAAGAAACTGTTGACATTGTAGAAATGGTGCTTGCAGGTAAAGTTAATAAGAGCCTTGTAAACCTTTTACAAATGAATGGCGGCAATGCGATGGGTGTTTCTGGCGTTGACGGAAGACTTATCGAGGCAGAAGTTAAGAACGAAAAATTAGGCTTTGTTGGAAAAATAACAAATGTTAACATTGAGCCTGTTGAAGGGATACTCGAATATGGCTATATCCCAGTAGTTTCAACAGTGGCTTGTGATAAACAGGGTAATACATATAACATCAATGGCGACACAGCCGCAGCATTTATTGCAGGTGCTCTAAATGCTGAACGCCTTATTATGATGACCGATATTGAAGGCGTTTTGAAAGATAAAGACGACCCATCAACCCTTATTCCTGAGCTTACTGTTGACGAAGCCCAAGAGCTTAAAAAAGAAGGAATTATCG
>JAZUGZ010000265.1:0-2382 GCA_045641425.1 Candidatus Fimenecus sp. | reverse complement strand
CATGTGTTTTATGACTCAGCGGAAGCTCGTAAAACTTGCGAAGAATTTTTATTTAAGCACTTTAATATTGATGTTGCTGAAAGAATACCTACAAAGCAGGTGCCAAGTATTGAAAAAGGCCCTGACATTTGGCGTTATTTCGGTAAGGCAAACCGAGTTAGAATGAAAAATGCAAGACTTGATGAAGAAGAATATGTTGCAAAATGTGTAACTAATGTAAACAACTCAATTGAGGGTGCTTACATCTTCTCAAGCGGTAAAAATATGGGTTGCTTTAAGGCTGTTGGCTACCCTGAAGATGTTGGCGAGTTCTATATGCTGGAAAATTACAATGCATATCTTTGGACAGCTCACGGCCGTTTCCCTACAAATACTCCAGGCTGGTGGGGTGGCTCACACCCATTCAATATTCTTGACTGGTCAATAGTTCATAATGGCGAAATCTCGTCTTATGATGCAAACCGTAGGTACATTGAACAGTTCGGTTACAAATGCACAATGCAGACCGATACCGAGGTTATTACCTATCTTTTCGACCACCTTTTAAGACATCACAAGTTGCCAATTGATGTTGCGGCAGATGTTTTAACTGCTCCTGAATGGGAAGAAATTGACCGAATGGAAAGCGATAAAAAAGAGTATTTTACTACTTTTCGTTCAATTTATAGTGGCGCACTTGTTAATGGTCCATTTTCAGTAATACTCGGCTCAAATAAAGGTCTTTTGGCAATAAATGACCGACTGAAGCTTCGTTCACTTACCGCCGCAACAAAGGGCGACAGAGCTTATTTTGCTTCAGAAGAGTCAGCAATTAGAATTATTTGCCCTGACCCTGAAAAGGTTTGGTCTGTAAGTGGCGCTCAGCCCGTTTTCATACCTCTTGAAATAGAAAAGGAGGAAGAGTAATGGCAATAAATTATATTCCAAGAAGATTTACAATTGTTCGTGATAAAGACCTTTGCATAAATTGTGGAGCCTGTGTTCGTCAATGCTCAAATGAGTGCCACTATTTTGCAGACGAAACCGAAGAAAAGGTTATTTCAAATTCAAATACTTGTGTTGCTTGCCACAGATGTGTTGACCTTTGTCCTACTTCGGCACTTCGCATCGAAAAATATGTCTGTGAATACAGAGAAAACGCAAACTGGACTCCACAGTTTCAGCAGGAAATTTGCAGGCAGGCAAATACTGGCTCAACACTTCTTTCTGCTATGGGCAACCCAAAGCCATACCCAATTTACTGGGACAAAATTTTACTTAATGCTTCACAGGTTACAAACCCGTCAATTGACCCACTTCGTGAGCCAATGGAAATTCGCACAATTCTCGGCAGAAAGCCTGATAAAATTGAAGTAGTTAAAAAGGGTAAATCACTTACCAAAATGCCACCACAAGTGGTGCTTCAAACACCAATTATGTTCTCGGCTATGAGCTTTGGCTCAATTTCACTTAATGCTCAAAAGTCACTTGCTATGGCGGCTCAAAAGCTCGGAACACTCTTTAACACTGGTGAGGGTGGCTTGCACCCAGACTTATATAGTTTTGGCGATTATGCAGTTGTTCAGGTTGCTTCCGGTCGATTTGGTGTTCATAAAGATTACCTTAACAACTCAAAGTTCATTGAAATTAAAATCGGTCAAGGTGCAAAGCCTGGCATTGGTGGCCACCTTCCAGGCGAAAAGGTTAATGTTGAAGTTTCAAATGCTCGAATGATTCCTGAAGGCTCTGACGCTATTTCCCCAGCACCACATCACGATATTTACTCAATTGAGGACCTTCGTCAGCTTATTTGGTCGCTTAAACAAGCAACCGGTGGCACAAAGCCAATTTCAGTTAAAGTTGCCGCAGTTCATAATATTGCCGCTATTGTTTCAGGCTGTGCAAGAGCAGGCGCTGATATAGTAGTAATTGACGGATTTAGGGGTGGTACTGGTGCCGCACCAACTCGTATTCGTGATAATGTTGGTATCCCGATTGAACTGGCTCTCGCTTCTGCTGACGAAAGACTTCGTGAAGAAGGTATTCGTTCAAGTGTTTCACTTGTTGCCGCTGGTTCATTTAGGTGTTCAAGTGATATTGTTAAAGCAATTGTACTCGGTGCTGATGCTTGCTATGTTGCTTCTGCTCCACTTATTGCAATGGGTTGCCACATGTGCGGTACTTGCAATACCGGTAAATGTAACTGGGGTATTGCAACTCAAAGACCGGAGCTTACAAGACGATTAAATCCTGAAATTGCAAGTGAACGAGTAGTTAACTTAATTACCGCTTGGAACCACGAAATTAAAGAAATTATGGGCGGTATGGGTATTAACGCTATCGACTCACTTCGTGGCAATAGACTTATGCTTCGTGGCATTGGTCTTACTGAAAAAGAACTTG
>JAZUGZ010000264.1:0-2106 GCA_045641425.1 Candidatus Fimenecus sp. | reverse complement strand
AGTGGCAAATATGCCACTTTATTATAAGGATTTCATTATATCGCCGTGTCTTTTTTCATCTGCCTGAACACTCTTTACTTCAGGTATTTCACTAACGACTGGCTCATAAGTCTTAACAGCACTATATTCGCCAATAGCTATAAGCTTAAAAAGTATTTTTTTAGGAATCACTTTTGAAATAGCTATAAGCATTTTACCTTGACTGTCGTTTGGTTTTAAGGTTTCGCCAGTTAAATTATGAAACACAGAAGCGTGTTTGCCTTCTTCTGAAGCTAAAAGCTTAAATGTTTCTTTAATTTTTGGCTCATTGTATCTGTCTGCTAACATTTGATACATTACAACCGCGTCAAGTTCGCCTTGCTGAGCTTTTAATAACATTTTTTTGTCTATCATTTTATTCTCCGTTTGAGTTTAATATTTTATATAAAATAGAATAAAGACTTTTCGCTTCGTCGGGAGTTAAATTAACACAACCCAAAAGCGATGCAGGAATATTTTTAGCTTTTTCCTTTAATTCTTCACCACTATTAGTGATTTGCGCAATTAGTAAACGCTCATCTTTGTCACTTCTAAATCTTTTAATAAATCCTTTTTGCTCAAGTGACTTTAAGAGTGGTGTAAGTGTGCCAGAGTCAAGGTAAAGCTTCTTTCCGAGCTCTTTAACACTAATTTCTTTTACTTCCCACATTACCATCATTGTAATATATTGCGTATAAGTTAAGTCAATTTGAGAAAGTAATGGATGATATTTTTTTACAACTTCTCTTGAAGCGGCATAAAGAGGGAAGCAAAGCTGATTTTCAAGTTTTAGCATGTCATAATTTTCCATACAAATCCTACCTTTCAAACAGCTTCATTATACGCCTTTCTAACTGCTATTGCAAGTTGGTCTGCACAAGAAGTAGGTCTTCTGCCACAAGTGTTGCCGAGTAGCTTTTCTTCAATTTCTGTAACTGTCATTCCGTCAACCAGTTTAGCTATTGCTTTAAGATTTCCGTTACAGCCACCTAAAAAAGAAATATTTGAAATTTTGTCGCCATCGATATCAAATGTTATTTGCATTGAGCAAACATTTTCTGTTTCATAAGTGTAAGTCATTATAAAAGCTCCTTTACTTTTTCTTCAAGCTTTTCTGGTGTAGTTGTAGGTGCAAAACGCTCAATTACATTGCCATTACGGTCAATTAAGAACTTTGTGAAGTTCCACTTAATTTTACTACCCATAACGCCACCTTTTTCACTCTTCAAATATGTGTAAACAGGGGACTCGTTTTCGCCATTAACTTGTATTTTAGCGAACTGCTTAAATGTGACACCGAAACGAGATTGACAAAAATCAACAATTTCATCTTCTGTGCCAGGTGCTTGACCGGCAAATTGATTGCAAGGGAAGTCAAGAATTTCAAAGCCTTGTTCGTTATATTTTTTATATAAATCTTCAAGCCCTTCATACTGTGGTGTAAAGCCACAGCCAGTTGCTGTGTTTACTACAAGTAAAACTTTGCCTTTGTAATCTGCAAGGTTTACGTCAATTCCCTTTGCATCTTTAACAGTAAAATCGTAAATTTTCATTGTGTTGCCTCCTAAATAAATTGAATAAAATTAAATTGAGT
This sequence comes from Candidatus Fimenecus sp., assembly GCA_045641425.1. Lineage (GTDB taxonomy): Bacteria > Bacillota > Clostridia > Oscillospirales > Acutalibacteraceae > Fimenecus. Next base: position 494 of record JAZUGZ010000264.1, on the reverse strand, counting down.
ACAATCGAATTATAGCATATATAAAAATAAATTGTCAACACTTTTTGAAAAAATGTTGACAATTTCTAATATTATTTAATTTTACCATAAAGGCAACGAGTTGCTTCCTTTTCAATAACAAGTCCGCAGTAGTTGCACATTATGCATTTACCCTCTGTTTGCTTTCCGTCAATTAGTTTTTTAACTAAATTTGGCTCGCAAATAAACGGGCGGCACATTGAAACAAAGTCTGCTTTGTTATTTTCTGCAATTGTTTCCATATCTGAGAGCTTGTGAATACCACCAACTACAATAACAGGGATTGAAACAGCTTTTTTAATTTCAGAAGCATTATAAACATTGAAGTTTTCGAGTGGGGTAGGCTGTTTAATAAGTGGGTTTACAAGGTTTGCGGCTTTAAGTGAAAATTGTCCAAACTTCTGTGGGAATGATGCGCAAGGCTCACGATATTTGAATACTGCGTCCATTGGCATTAAACTGCTTCGCATTGTATT
>JAZUGZ010000263.1:0-2067 GCA_045641425.1 Candidatus Fimenecus sp. | reverse complement strand
TCTGTCACAATATGCTTGTTTTTAACATTAACCAATTCGTTTAGACTTTTTGATCAAAACTTGGCTCTTACTGGTGGTGCACCTGCAAAGCAAACGGCTATGTTAGCACTTGATATTTACAATACATTTTACGGTAGGATTGGCTATCAAGGTGTGGGTCAAGCAAAGGCTGTTGTTTTCTTTATAATTGTGGCTTTAATTGCTTTTGTTCAGCTTAGAATAACATCGGGTAAAGAGGAGGAAGCGTAATGAATTCAAATAAACGCATTAAAAACGGGTTGTCATTTGGATTTCTTTTGTTTTTGTCGCTTTTATTCTTATTCCCAATATATCTTGTTGTGTTAAACTCATTTAAGTCTAAATTTAATATTGTAGGTACGCCTTTTCAATTTCCAAATGAAGACACATTTGTAGGAATTGAAAACTATATCAACGGAATAAGAATGTCAGATTTAATTCCGTCGTTTTTAAGAACACTTTTTATTACAGTTGGTTCAGTGCTTGCAATAGTTATTTTTACTTCAATGGCGGCGTGGTTTATAGTTCGAGTGAAAAGCAAGTTTACAAAAGCTGTTTATTTGTTATTTCTATTTAGTATGATTGTGCCATTTCAAATGGTAATGTTCACAATGGTTTATGTCTGCTCAAAATTAGGACTTAATAATATTTTTGGCATAATTCCAGTTTATTTAGGTTTCGGTTCTGGAATGTCAGTCTTTTTGTTTAGTGGTTTTATTCGCGGCCTTCCGCATGAGATTGAGGAAGCAGCAATGATTGATGGTTGCGGACCAATTAGAACATTTTTTACAGTTGTATTTCCAATGCTGAAGCCAACTGCTATTACAGTTGCAATTCTTAATGCTATGTGGATTTGGAATGACTTTTTGCTTCCATATCTTTTGCTTGGTACGCAAAACAAAACTCTTTCAGTTGCAATACAAATTGCCACACAAGGTGCTTACGGTTCAATAGACTGGGGCGGATTTATGGCAATGCTCGTTTTAGCAATTATTCCGATTGTAATTTTCTATCTGTTCTGTCAAAAATATATTATCAAAGGTGTTATTGATGGTGCAGTTAAAGGTTAAGGTGACAAAATGGCAACTATTAAACTAAAAAACATTAAAAAGACTTATGAAGACGGAACTACGGTTATTGAAGACTTAAATCTTGATATAAAAGACAAGGAATTTATAATTTTAGTCGGTCCGTCAGGCTGTGGTAAATCAACTACACTTCGTATGATTGCAGGTCTTGAAGAAATTACAGATGGCGACTTGCTTATTGGCGATAAAAGAGTAAATGATGTTACTCCTAAAGACCGAGATATAGCAATGGTTTTCCAAAGCTATGCGTTGTATCCTCACATGACAGTTTATAAAAATATGGCATTCGGTTTGAAAAACCGAAAAGTGCCTAAAGATGAAATTGACAAAAAAGTTAAAGAAGCAGCAAAAATGCTCGATATTGAAAGCTATCTTCATAGAAAACCTCGCGCTTTATCTGGCGGTCAAAGGCAAAGAGTTGCACTTGGTCGTGCAATGGTGCGTGAGCCGTCTGTATTTTTGCTTGATGAACCGCTTTCAAACCTTGATGCCAAGCTTCGTACAGAAATGAGAAGCCGAATTTCAATGCTTCACAAAGAGCTTCAAACAACATTTGTCTATGTTACTCACGACCAAACTGAAGCTATGACAATGGCTGATAGAATTGTTGTATTAAAAGACGGAAAAGTAATGCAGTTTGACACTCCTACTACTCTTTATAATCATCCGCAAAATATGTTTGTGGCAGGGTTTATTGGTTCTCCGCAAATGAATTTTCTTGACGCTACAATTGAAGTTATAAAAACAAAATATGTAGCAGTTGGCGAGTCTTTCAAGATTTGGCTTCCTGAAAGAATGTATGATTCGCTTTCACTTTACAGAAATAAGCAAATAATTCTTGGAATTAGACCGGATGATTTACACGCTGAAAGCTTTTATTTAGAAAGAGCCAATTCTGATAAAATTAAGATTCATATTGATATTGCAGAAATGATGGGCTCAGACTATTATATTTATGGCA
>JAZUGZ010000262.1:0-5953 GCA_045641425.1 Candidatus Fimenecus sp. | reverse complement strand
ACTCGCTTTGGTCTAACTCTTCGTTAAGCACTTCGCCAGTGCCTTCTAAGGTATCATAACGCATCATTGAGCCAACCATACCAGTAAACATTATTGCCGCACTGTCAAAATCGCCATCTGATAAATAAGGGCTAATATTGTCATACATTGACTCAATGTCGCTTTGATAATAACGATCAATTTCTTTGCCAGTTGTAATAATGGAATAGCAATGGTTGCCTTCTTCCATGCAAATGCACATTATTATACCGCTAAAGTCATCGCCAATTCCATAACCATTATAGTCGTAATAATCAGCGGTGTAGTCGTCAATGCTTTCACCATTGATATTAAGAGTTGAAACTAAAACAACATCTGTTTCATAAATAGTTTGCCATTCTTTATAGGTGGCAAGTAGCCCTTCTTCAACTTCATCAGAGAATATGTCAGCATTGTCAACAATTCGTGGTGCATCGTAGTTGTGAAATTGTGTGAATGCAAAGCAAGGACAGGTTAGTAATAAAACTAAAATAATAGATAGTGTAATTGATGTGAATTTTTTCATTAGAACAAACCTCCCGGGAAAAGTAATGAGAGAATTGTTCCGCCTACTGCAAAAATTGCACTTGCAATGCCTGCAAGGTAAGCGTAATATTTACCTTTTGAATAAGGAAGATTACCTGTGACCTTGCCAGTTTGACCATTAACTGCAAAAGTATAATCTTGACCTTGATATTTTGAACGAATAAGGTAAACAGGAAGAAGAACATAATTCACGTTAGTTTGGTCAAGCTCAATGTTTGATGAAATTGGAATAACAGATGCAAAGTCAACAACTGTTGAACGAAAAAGCTCTGCAACGCTGTTTTTAACTCGGTCAGTTGCTCTTGGCAGTGATGCATCAGCATCAACATCAAACCTATCTGCAAGAAAGCCTGAAAGGTATTCTGGCTTAAAGTCAACTATTCCGCTGTAATCAAACGGCTCAATTGAGTCCATTAATGCATCGTCCATTTTAATGCTTCCGTCAACTGGGATTTTTGCAAACGACATATCGCCATCACAGTTGATAAGGTAATATGAAATTTCGGTGTATTCGTATTCTGAGTCACTCCACTCACGCACACGCTTACCTTCAAAGCTCATATTACCATCTGCATGGCAATCATAAAGCCAAAATGGAACATAAACACCTTGAACCTCACGAATTTTATGTTCACTTAAGAAGTTTTTAGGTAAAAGCTTTTTGCCTTTACAATAATTTGCAATAGCATCTTTAAGCCCGTTTTTGTCAATCCTAAATGGAATAATACCATTTGGTTTCAAAATGCCTTCAATCTTGTCTGAAACAACTACAACATTGTCACAATATGGGCATTTTGTAGCCGCGGTGGTGCCGTCAGCAATAATTTCTGCACCGCAAGATTTACAAACATAAGAAACTGTGTTTGGTATTTCTTCGTCTGACATGCTTTGCTTGTAGTCGCCCCATTGGAATCCCGTGTCACCAGTTTGTGAGATTGTATCTTTTATATCACCAATATCAAAAGTGTTGCCACAGTGTTCACACATTAAAACATTGTTTTCAGGGTCATATTTTAATGGTTCAGCACAGGTTGGACACTTAAATGAAACGGTGTTATCTTGAACACTCTGTGAATTGTTTCTGTATGCAACATCCTCACCCATAAATCTGCCTGGTGCTTGTTCTTCGTTAGCACTGGATAGCGATTTTCTAATATCATTGTTCTCGGTCGGATTTACATCATCAATATTTTTAATCTGATTAGGTTCAAATGCTACAGTTTCAGTAGGTGCAACAGTTCCGTTATAATCTGTGCCATTAACTGCATTACTATTAGCGTTAACATCATTTACTACAATAGTACTATCACAAAAGTCGCATTGTAATATTGTGCTAATAGGATCATATTCTAAAGTAGCATTGCAATTAGGACATTTCATAGTCTTTAATCCCATATTATCCCCCTTATTGAAAATATATTTTAATTTTAACATATTTATAATTCATCTACAACAAAATAGGATAAAATTCGACACGTGAAAAATAACAAACTTTTTAACGCTCTTTTGTATATCTATTCTTATTATGAAAAAGAATCAAAAATTCAAAAAATATAAAAATATATGAAAAAGTGAGAAAACAAGAGAAACAAAGAGAAAATATTAAATCAAAGCTTAAATTTGACCTTTTTTGACCTTTGCAAATCGATTCTTTTTGGCTATAATATAATCATAAGGTCAAAGAAAGTCAAAGTCAAAAAGAAATTAGGTGACGAAATGAATATAAGTAATATAATAGCGGCTATGATTTCTGAAATGCTTGAAGACGACGGAAGCACAGAAATTCAGCGTAATGAATTAGCTCAAAGAGTGGGTTGCGTTCCAAGTCAAATTAACTATGTTATTTCTTCAAGATTTACTCCAGAGCATGGCTACATTGTTGAAAGTCAAAGAGGTGGCGGTGGCTATATTAGAATTACAAGAGCAAATTATGATGTTAATACACTTAAAATGCACCTTGTAAATTCAGTTGGTGATGTTTTAACCGAAAGCGTTTGCAGAGCACACATTAAAAACCTTTATGAGCGTGATGTAATTGATGAAAAAACAGTAAAGCTAATGCTTTCTTCACTTTGTGGCAATGCTTATAGAGATATTCCGAAGCTTTATGCAGACACTGTTCGTGCATCAATATTCAAACAAATTATTCTTAATACTTTATAAATAGAGGAGTGACCATTATGTTATGTCAAAATTGCGGTAAGTATGAAGCAACAACACACGTAAAAAGAATTATTAACGGCGAGGCGGCAGAGGCACACCTTTGCCCAGACTGTGCCAGAGCACTTGGCTACACCGATGTTTTTGGCGGATTTGGTAATGTGTTTGGCGACCTTTTAGGCTCATTTTTTGGCGAGCCAAGTTCTTCAGCAATTGCAGCTCGCACAGTAAGATGTGAAAAATGCGGTAGCACGTTTAACGATATTATTGAAAGCGGTAAAATTGGTTGTGCAGAGTGCTATAAAACATTTTATGACAAACTTTTACCATCACTTCAAAGAATTCACGGTAAGACAAAGCACGAGGGCAAAATTCCAAACAGAGTTTCAGTTGAAAATATAAATGAAAATAAACTTGAAAGTTTAGAAGCTGAATTAAAGGAAGCAATTGAAACACAAAATTTTGAAAAAGCAGCAAAGCTTCGTGATGAAATAAAAGAGTTAAAGGAGAGTGGAAAGAATGAGTAAGTGGTACATTGGGGCAGGCGAACAAAACGATATTGTAATTAGCACAAGAATAAGATTTGCAAGAAATATTGCTGACTATCCATTCCCTTGTAAGCTTAATATTAAAAGCAGAACAGAGTTAAACTCTATTATTAAAAACGCTATTGAAGCAGATAATAAATTCGGACTTCAGTTTGTTGAAATGAAAACATTAGCTGGCTTTGAAGCGGCAAGTATGGCCGAAAGGCATATTATTAGCCCTGAATTTGCTTCGGACGCTAATGGTAGAGCTATGTTCATATCTTCTGACGAGGACATTTGTATAATGCTTTGTGAAGAAGACCACATTAGACTTCAAGTAATGAAGCCGGGCTTTGCACTTGACGAAGCATTCAAAGTGGCAGATGAAATTGACAATAGTCTTAATAAGAAGTTTGACTTTGCATTTGACAGTCGTGTTGGCTACCTTACCCAATGCCCAACTAACTTGGGTACAGGTATGCGAGCTTCAGTAATGCTTCATCTTCCATGCCTTACAATGAACGGTGGAATTGGCAGACTTGCAAGCACAGTTTCAAAGCTTGGACTTACAATTCGTGGAGCATTTGGTGAGGGTAGTGACGCTATTGGCGATATGTACCAGCTTAGCAACCAAATTACTCTTGGAATTTCAGAAGCGGCAGCAATACAAAATCTTAAATCAATTACATTACAACTCTGTGCTCAAGAGCGTGCTGCTCGTGAAGAACTTATGAAAAGTATAGACACAGAAGATGCAATTTTCCGTGCATACGGCCTGCTTAAATGGGCAAAACTTTTAAGTACAGAAGAACTAATGCAAAATCTTTCACTTGTTAGGCTCGGCTCTGTGTCAGGAAAAATAGATGTACCCCTTAAAACAGTTAATGAATTAATGATTTCACTACAACCTGCTACAATAAATGCAAAAGCGGGGCAAAAACTTTCGCCTCGTGAGCGAGATTTTGAAAGAGCCAAGGCAGTTCGTGAAAGCTTAATGTAAACTTAAAGGGGGCGAAATTCGTCCCCTTTATTTTTTGAAAGGAGAAACTTATGTATAGCTTTACAGGATTTACAGAAAAAGCAAACCATGCACTAAATTGTGCAATGGAATCGGCAGAAGATTTAGGCCACACATATATTGGCAGCGAGCATATTTTGTTAGGGCTTTTAGCAGACACATCGTCAGAAGCTTGCAAAATATTATCAGCTGAAAAAATAACTTATGAAAATGTTTATAAAATTATTCGTGAAAATGTTGGTGCAGGTATTCCGACAGAGTTAGTTCCTTCTGACTTTACTCCAAGAGCAAAGCATATTCTTGAAAGTGCCTTATTGCTTTCATCTTCTATGAGTAGCTCACTTGCAGGCACAGAGCATATTCTATTAAGCATTTGCCGAGAGGGAACAGGTTTTGCTTGCGAAATTCTTAATAGACTTGGTACACCCGTTCAAAACATTTTGAAATCTGCCGCAAAAGAGCAGACAAGCAAAAGTAAAAGCGATAGAAAAAACGAGCAAGAAACAAATCTTCAAAAATATTCAAGAGATTTAACTGCCCTTGCAAGAGAAAATAAAATCGACCCAGTAATTGGCAGAGAAGATGAAATAAACAGAGTTATTCAAATTTTAACTCGTAGAACTAAAAATAACCCTTGCCTTATTGGCGAACCTGGTGTTGGTAAAACCGCCATTGCCGAAGGACTCGCTCTTAAAATTGCAAATGGCGAAGTGCCAGAACTACTTTCTAATAAGAAAATTCTGTCTTTAGACCTTACGGGTATGGTTGCGGGTACAAAATACCGTGGCGACTTTGAAGAGAGAATAAAAAATATTATAGACGAAGCTAAAACTGACGAAGATGTTGTTTTGTTTATTGATGAAGTTCACACTCTTGTTGGTGCTGGCAGTGCCGAGGGTGCAGTTGACGCGGCTAATATCTTAAAGCCATCACTTGCACGCGGAGAATTGCAAATTATTGGTGCTACTACTGTTGATGAATATCGAAAGAATATTGAAAAAGACGCAGCACTTGAGCGCCGTTTTCAACCAGTAATGGTGGGCGAACCAAGTGAAGAAGATGCAATAGAAATCTTAAAGGGTATTCGTGACAAATACGAAGCACACCATAAGGTTAAAATAACTGACGAAGCAATACGCTCAGCCGTTTTACTATCTTCAAGATACATTGGCGACAGATTTTTGCCTGACAAAGCAATTGACCTTATTGACGAAGCAGCTTCAAAGGTAAGGCTTAAACAGTTTACTGCACCACCTGAAATTAAAAATATTGAAAAAGAGCTTTCTAAAACTTCAGCCGAAAAGCAAAGTGCCATTGAACGACAAGATTTTGAAGAAGCAGCACGCCTTCGAGATGAAGAAAAGGAACTTAAACGGAAACTTGGCGAGCAAAAAGAGCATTGGCAAAGTGCCGAGGGTGGCAAAAGCATGGCGGTAACCGAAACTGAAATTGCCGAAATTGTTTCGGGCTGGACTGGTATTCCAGTTACTCAAATGACCCAAAAAGAAAGCGAACGACTTCTTAAAATGGAAGATGAGCTTCACAAACGAATTGTTGGTCAAGAAAAAGCAGTTACAGCCGTTGCAAAGGCAATTAGACGAGGTAGGGCAGGACTAAAAGACCCCAAAAGACCAATTGGCACATTTCTTTTCTGTGGCCCAACAGGTGTTGGTAAAACTGAGCT
>JAZUGZ010000261.1:0-2105 GCA_045641425.1 Candidatus Fimenecus sp. | reverse complement strand
AATTACTACGTGACCTTTTTCAAAATCAGCAGTAGAAAGCTTTTTGAAGGCATCTGTGATCTTTTCGTCATCAACTGATACGCCGCCCTGTTCAATTGCTCGTCTTGCTTCGCCCTTTGACTTAACAATACCAGCTTTAAGCATTACATCAGCAACTGAAATTTCGCCGTCTGTAAGGTCGTCAGCTGTAATTTCAACTGTTGGCATATTTTCAGTGCTACCAGCACCTGAGAATATTGCTCTTGCGGCTTCCTGAGCCTTTGTTGCCTCTTCTTCGCCGTGAACAAGCTTAGTAAGTTCAAATGCAAGAATCTCTTTTGCAGTATTTAACTGGCTACCTTCCCAAGAGTCCATTTTATCGATTTCATCAATCGGAATAAATGTAAGAAGTCTAATGCATTTAAGAACATCAGAGTCAGCAACATTTCTCCAGTACTGATAAAACTCAAATGGAGTTGTTTTATTAGGGTCAAGCCAAACTGCATTGCCCGCAGTTTTACCCATTTTCTTGCCCTGTGAGTCAGTAAGAAGAGTAATTGTCATTGCGTGAGCATCTTTACCGAGTTTCTTTCTGATAAGCTCAGTACCACCAAGCATGTTGCTCCACTGGTCGTCGCCACCAAATTCAAGATTACAATCATACTCCTTAAACATGTGGTAGAAGTCGTAGCTTTGCATAATCATATAGTTAAACTCAAGGAATGAAAGACCCTTTTCCATTCTTTGCTTGTAGCACTCTGCACGAAGCATATTGTTAACTGAGAAGCAAGCACCAACTTCACGAAGAAGCTCAACATAATTGAGATTCAAAAGCCAGTCAGCATTGTTTACCATTAAAGCCTTGCCGTCTGAAAAGTCAATAAATCTTTCCATTTGTCTTTTGAAGCATTCTGCATTATGTTCAATGTCTTCTCTTGTAAGCATTTTTCTCATATCAGTTCTGCCTGATGGGTCACCAATCATAGTAGTCCCGCCACCGATAAGAGCAATTGGCTTATTACCAGCCATTTGAAGTCTTTTCATAAGTGTAAGTGCCATAAAGTGACCTGCTGTAAGGCTGTCTGCTGTGCAGTCAAAACCAATGTAGAAAGTTGCCTTACCGTTATTAACAAGGTCACGAATTTTTTCTTCGTCAGTAACCTGTGCAATAAGGCCTCTTCTTTGTAATTCTTCGTAAATTCCCATTATATATTACCTCCTATTATTAACAACAAAAAATCCCCTGCTAAAAAGCAGAGGACGAAAAACCGTGTTACCACCTCAATTTGCCATTTTCTCACGAAAATGACCTTAGTGAGTGAATTTCACTCAGTTCTGTAACGGGAACACCCGTTTACCCCTACTATTATTTCAAGGTAACAACTCAGCAATGTATTTCACAGTACTCTCACGTTTTCTTGCACCAACCGAAAACTCTCTTTGCTTTAAGTAGCTGTTACTTCTTTGCGTCACAGTCTTTACTCGAATATTATACAATAAATTTACTTTTTGTCAACAAAATAATTTTGAGCATTATCAATAAGTTCTGCGGCAGCCTTTCTTGAAATATCAGTACTTTCAATTCCACCAATGATTCTTGAAAGTTCGTTGATTCTCTCATCGTAATTCAAAAGCTTTACTTCAGTAAAGGTCTTATTTTCATGCTCTGATTTTGAAATTAAATAGTGAGCGTTTGCAAAAGCCGCAATTTGTGCCAAGTGGGTAACGCAAAGCACTTGACGGTCAAATGAAACTTCTTTGAGTTTAATGCCAATTTTTTGTGCTGTTCTACCACTAACGCCAGTATCGATTTCATCAAATATAAGCGTTTGAATTTCATCTTTACTTGCAAGAACATTTTTAATTGCAAGCATAATTCTTGACAATTCGCCACCAGATGCAATTTTTGAAAGTGCTTTTGGCTCTTCGCCAGCATTAGCAGAAATCAAGAAGAAAATTTCATCTTGCCCATTTTCGTTACATTCTATCTTTTCTTGCACAACCTTAAAGACAGTTGATGGCATTTCAAGGAACAAAAGCTCATTGGTTACTGTTTCAATAAACTGTAACGATGCTTTTTTACGACTTTCACTCAAAGCATCAGCCGATTTTAACATAAGCTTATG
>JAZUGZ010000260.1:0-21282 GCA_045641425.1 Candidatus Fimenecus sp. | reverse complement strand
TATATTTACCTATTGCCCATTTGCCATAGCTCCAAGAATATGAATTGAAAAGCTTATCTTCAATAAATCCCATTAGCCACTCAACAGAACTTCCTAATAATGAAAAGCACAAAAACTGTGCAAACCAATTTTTAGTATTTAATTTAACAGATGCTATATACATTACTACAACACCAAGGCCATAAACAATGTTAAATGGTCCCCACAAAAATGTCACATGAGTTTCCCAAGAGCCTCGCATTATGTAACAGAAAGTGCCTTCAAAAAGAACTCCAAGAACACATCCAATTATAAATAATATAAAAATATTATGAAATTTTATCTTCTCTTTTTCACACTGCATATTTTCACCTTCATATAATTTATTTTCTTTATTGTAAATACAGATAATAAAGAAACATATAAAAGAATATAAAGATTTGGTAAATATTATTTATTAAAAAAGGCACCTACTTTATTAGTAGGTGCTTCTTAATTTTTTATGCTCTCTTTTTAGTTTTAACCTTTAAGGCTATTACTGGAATTATTATAAACACGCCAACAACCGCCGCTGCAAAGAACATTACAGAGCCAGGGGCTGACTGTGTTACACCGTAATCGTTAGTATAAGTAAATGCAGAAATCTCGCAAATTTCTTTACCGATTACTGGGCCAATTACCATTGGCAAAAGCACATTAAAAATCATTCTAATTCCTTGGAACATACCAGTTTTATCTTCAGGAGTGTAATCGCGAACAGTAGCCCCGAGTAAAATCATAAGTAGTCCATAGCCTGCCATTGTAATTAGCATACCAATACCAAATCCACCAAGGCTTTTATCGTTAAGTCCTGTAATTACAAGTCCTACAATAAAAAGTAAAACCGCAGCATAAATAAACTTATCTTTGCCGAATTTATCCATAAGTTTACCCATTGAAATTATACCGGCAACAACTGCAATAACTGCAAGGAGTGCAATAATAATTGCCTTTGGTGTAATTCCCGCTAAGAGCTTATCAATAGTGAAGTCCATTGAATGTTGTAGGTAAATAAATATGTATGGGAAGAAAACTTGGAACGCAATATTGAAAATTGCAAGAGCAATAAGTGACAAATAAAGGTCGCCGTGTTTTTTAATAACACTTGGTCTAAAGCCGTAAATAAATTCAGAGAAAAAGCTCTGTTTTTCGTCTGTGGTCATTTCGGCTCTACTGTCTTTAACTGTGAAAATACCAATTACACCACAAATTGTAACAACTGCACCAAGACCAATGAAAAATGCCGGGTAACCAATAGCCCCCACCATACCGCCAAGTGCCATTACAAGCACCATAGCAAAAATTGGGAGAAGTGTTAAAACACTTTCGGTAGTTGCCCTGTTTGTTTTATCGGTAATGTCAGTAACCCAAGCGTTAAATGCGGAGTCGTTACTCGTTGAGCCCATAAAGGTCATTACACAGTCCATTACAATTACAGTAATTACTGTTGCAGTAAGGATTTTTATTTCATCACTTAAATGAAATAGTAATGCAACATTATCTCTTGTAATAAATCCGAACATACCAGTAATTATACCCCAAAGGATATAACCAATCGAGATAAACCACTTTCGTTTATTTACTCGGTCGCTGAGTATTCCCATTATAAAGGTAGTAATAACAGCCGCGGCCGCTGAAAATGCAACCATTTTACTAATTGCATCCATTACATCTATTGAGCCATTTATTGCAGTTTGAGTCGCGCCGCCATAAACAGAGTTATAAAGAAATGTATTAAAATACATATTCTCAACCGCCCAGGCAATTTGCCCCATTAGTCCAAATAATATTAAATTAAACCATTGTGTTTTAGAAAGTTTAGTTTTCTTTTCCATAGCTTAACCCTTAAAATAGTAAACTCTTGTTTCATATGGTCTTGTTACAAAGCCATTGTTTCTTGTAGGGCTCATTTTATAGTTTGTAAGTACTAACTCGCCCTTGCTTAAATCAAAACTTTCAGGAGCTACAAAATTTACACTCTTTTCAGTAAATGAGCTTACAACCAAAAGTCTTTCGCCGTCAAGATTTCTTTCGTAAACATAAAGCTCAGAGCTATTTTTCATATGCTCTTTGTAATCGCCGTAAACTGCAACCTTATGGCTTTGACGGAACTTAAATAATTTTCTGTAATAATTAAGAACAGAGTCCTCGTCTTCTTCCTGCTTTGCTACATTGATTTGAGTATAGTTAGGGTTAACATAGAACCAAGGCTCAGCAGTTGAGAAGCCTGCATAGTCACTACTATCCCACTGAACCGGAGTTCTTGCATTTTCTCTTGTAGTCTTATTAGCAATTTTAAGATATGTTTTATCAGAAAAGCCGAGCTTCTTGAAAAGTTTTTGGTTATTGAATGTAACAACATCCTTGAATTTATCAACACTATCAATTGTGATATTTGTCATACCAATTTCTTGACCTTGATAAATAAATGGAGTACCACTTTGCATATAGCACATTGTAGCGAGCATTTTTGCACTTTCATCGTGGTATTTTTCGCTACCATAACGGCTAACAATTCTTGGGTGGTCGTGGTTTTCAATGTAGAGGCAATTCCAAGCCTTACCTGCTAAGTCATCTTGCCAATGAGTAAATGCTTTTTTAAGCTTTTTAAGGCTAAATGGAGTTGCAATAGTGTCGGTCATAAAGCAGTCAGCCTGCATGTGGTCAAAACCAATCATCATATCAAGCTCGTGGTCTTCCCCTGCTGTAAATTCAATGCAATCTTTTGAATTTGACATTGGTGACTCACCAACAACAAAGCAATCGTATTTATCAATTACATCGTGACGGAATTCTTTAAGGTATTCGTGGATATGTGGGCCTTTTTTGTAATGCTCAATACCAGTTGCAATTGGAAGCGGAATGCCATTTGGAAGTCCTTCCTTTTTAGAAATGAATGTAATAACATCTTCACGGAAGCCGTCAACACCCATATCGAGCCAAAAACGCATAATATCCTTAACTTCTTCACGAACCTTTGGATTATCCATATTAAGGTCAGGCTGTTTCTTTGCGAACACGTGAAGATAATACTGCTTTAGGTCTTCGTTGTATTCCCAAGCACCACCTTCAAATGTTGAAAGCCAGTTGTTAGGTGGATTTTTGCCATCCTTACCCTTACCGTCACGCCAAAAGTAGTAATCGTGATAAGGATTATCCTTACTCTTTAAGCCTTCCTGAAACCACTTATGCTCGTCAGAAGTGTGGTTAACAACCAAGTCCATAATAACTTTCATTCCACGCTCGTGAGCACCATCAAGAATTTTTTTGAAAAGATCAAGGTCACCATATTCTGGATTTATATCTTTATAATCCGCAATATCGTAGCCATAGTCAGCATTTGGTGACGGATAAATCGGCGAAAACCAAATTGCAGTAGCACCAAGGCTTTTTATGTAATCAAGCTTTTCGAGTACGCCGTAAAGGTCGCCAATACCGTCGCCGTTGCCATCTTTGAAGCTTCGACACCAAATTTGATAAACGACTAAATCTTTGTACCAAGTATTATCCATATTTTAACACCCCTAAAAAATATTTATTAATATAAAATTAGTATAGCACAACAGCCCGTTCAATACAATAAAAAATGTTAATAATGCACTAAAACAAGCAAAAAAACACTCTATTTTTGCACACATTTTAATTGCAAAGCTCTTTTATTAGGAGTATAATGAGACCTATACGAAAGGAGTGATTTTCGGTATGGACAATATATTAAAACGCATTATTGAAACAGATAAAACATCACGCGAAAAGGTTAGCGAAAGCAGGCAAAGACTTATTTCAATTGATGATGAAATTTCAGAAGCTAAAAACGCAATTGACGAAGAGCTTTTTGCTCAAAGCCAAAAGAATATTGCAAAAGCTACTGATACTGCCGAAATCAAGCTCAAAAAAGAAATAGCAAGAATTGACGACTTCTATGCTGAAGCTGAAGCAAATCTTCGTGCTTCTTTTGAAGAAAACAGCGAAAAAATTGCAGAAAAAATCTTCAAAAGCATTGTAGAATAAATTCTTAAATTTTTTTAGGGAGGTGAAATAAGTGAACAGTACTGAAAATGCCGTTAGTGCAAAGGTGCATGCTCTTTTTGCCAAAAGCCTTAAAGATGCTGACTATGAAAATATGCTAAGCTTTCACACTGAAGAAGAGCTTTTTAACTATTTGCACAACGAAACATCTTATGGTGAAGTTTTAGAAGCTCTGCCGTCTGTCAAGCTTTCACGCTCACGCTTTGAAAGTGTATTGCGAAAAATCTCACTTGAAAAGGGCGCAGAAATTTGCAGATTTCAAAAACTTATTGGCGACAAATCTTACAAATATCTTATTCTAAAAGACGAAATTGACACCATAATTTACTGTGCAAGGCACCTTGACACGTCTGTTATTTCAAACTTATTTCAACGACCAACCATTTATAAAAAAGAACAATGTATATCAGGCGAAGAGCTTCAAAAAGCAACTTCATTTGAAGAGTTTTTGCAAATGCTTTTTGAAACCCCTTACGCTCATTTGCTTAAACCTTTGAAAAATGAAGAAAACATTTACACTACACTTTCTTCTCTTGAACGTATTCTTTACAATAATCTTTATTTAAAAACAGTAAAATTAGTAAAAAAGAATTATCGTGGTCACGAGCAAAAAGAAATAATTGACTATATAAAATTACTTTCAGATATGAACACAATAAGCTCTGCTTACAGACTTGTTGGCAACTACTTAAACGATAATATTCAATCTGCCGGTCTGTTTACATCTGAAGTTACAGCTTTTACGCCAAAACAAATTGAGCAATTTCTTTCTGCTAAAACTCCGCAAGACATTTTAGATGTTGTTAAAACCACGGTTTACCGAAAACATTTCACTTCAAGCATTTCTAATATTGACCTTTTTGTTAGAAAACTAATTATTGAAACAAGTATTCACAACATTCACTTTTCTCAAAACCCTATTCTCGTTGTATTTTCATACGAAGCATTTGAGAAAAATGAAATTCAAAATATTATACACATCATTGAGGGAATTAAATATGGTCTTTCCCGAGATGAAATGTCAGAAATAATTGTGAAAGGAGGATGCTGATGTCCAGTCAAAAGATGCAGCTCGTTACCATTAGTGGTAACAACGACCAATTACACGAAACAGCTAAAAATCTTTATACTTGTGGATATTTTCAGCCTGAAAATGCAGGAAAGCATATTTCATCTTCACTTGGATTTATTCCTTATGCTGATGAAAATCCTTACACGGTACAGCTTGAAAAAATGCTCGCTCAACTTCAGAACAGCGGTCACGAGGTAACTTATGATGCAGAGGTTGCAAAACAACCACTCACAGCCGAAGAAAACGAGCATCTTAACGAACTATACACAAAGGCAGAGGAAATTTCAAAGCGAAAAAAAGAGCTTCTTACACAAAAAACAGCTTGTGAAGAAGGTATTACAAAATTTTCTCATTTTACTGAGCTTTCAGTTGACCTTAACGAAATCACAGACCTTGAATTTGTTAGAGTCAGATTTGGCCATATGCCAAGAGAAAGCGCCAAAAAGCTACCCGCTCTTTTCAAAAAAAGCCCGTACTTTTACTTTGTACCGTGCGGTGCAGACAAAACCGACTATTGGGGTGCTTATTTCGCCCCGAAAAATCATCTTGATGAAGTTGATGGATTTTTTGCAAGGCTTCTTTTTGAGTCCTTTGAAGTTCCAAATGCCGCAGGCACCGCTGAAAATGTAGTTACTGAACTTCAAAGCAACCTTAATATTATTGAAGAAGAGCTTTCATCATTAAAAGAAGAGTCCAAAAACATTTGGGACAATGAAACAGAATTTTGTGACAGAGTTTACTCAAAGGTTCATACTCTTGATGCACTTGAACAGTTAAAAGCATATTCAGTACATAACGGTCACTACTTTATGCTTGTTGGTTGGATACCTGCAAGCGAAACAGATGCTCTCACATCACTTTGTGAAAGCACAGAAATTTCTCTTGAGCTTAGTGACACAGACCCTGAAACTTCTCCCCCACCAGTAAAGGCAAAAGAATATAAAGGTATTCTTAAGTTTTTAGTTGAGCCTTATAACTTCTTTATTGATATGTATGGCACCCCGTCATATAGTGACATTGATGTTACCCCGTTTGTAGCAATTTCTTATGCAATACTCTTCGGTATTATGTATGGCGATATGGGTCACGGGCTTGTACTTTCAATAGTAGGCTTTTTAATGTATAAGCTCAAGAAAATGGAGCTTGGCAGAATCCTTATTCCTTGTGGATTTTGTTCTATGATATTCGGATTCCTTTTCGGTAGTGTATTTGGATTCGAAGAAGCACTTGACGGAGTTTATCATAAATTAGGTCTTTCAGGAAAGCCAATATCAGTTATGGATAGTATTAACACTGTGCTTGTTAGTGCGCTTGTAATTGGTATTTCACTTACAGCCCTTGCTATGATATTTAATATTTATGCTTGTATTAAAAACAAGCACTTTGCCGAAGCAGTCTTTAGCCAAAATGGTTTAGCAGGACTTGGCGTGTATATTTGTGGCGTAAATCTTGCTTCAAACTTTATGCATGGTTTTGCACCAATTCCGAGTAGCGTTTGTGCTATTGTAATTGCCATTGGTGCTGTAATGATGTTAATCAAAGAAATTCCAATCGATATTATTGACAAACATCAAAATGGAAAGCCAGAAAGCATTATGGACTTTTTGCTTCAAAATGTATTTGAGCTTTTAGAATATGTTTTATCATATTTAAGTAATACACTTTCATTGCTTCGTATTGGTGCTTATGTTTTAGTTCACGCGGGAATGATGCTCGCAGTTTTCTCATTGGCAGGCGAAAATCACAACCCTGTTATGATTATTTTTGGTAACATTTTTGTAATTGCCGTTGAAGGTCTTTTAACCGCAATTCAAGTACTCCGTTTGGAATACTATGAAATGTTCTCACGTTTTTATGAGGGTGATGGTAAACCATTTATCCCATTCACTAATAAACAATTCTCTATTGGAGGCAATAAAAAATGAAAAAATTTGTAAGTATTTTATTAACAATTTCAATGGTAATCTTAATGGTATCAGCTTTTTCTATGTTCTCATTTGCTGAAACAGCTGAAAGCACAGCTACACAAGCTTCTCAAGCAGCTGACTCTGGCACAGCAAAAGGCCTTGGCCTTTTAGCAGCAGCTATTGTTACTGGTCTTGCTGGTATTGGCGGTGGCCTTGCAATTGCATCTGGCGCTCCTGCTGCTATTGCTGCTAACGCAGAAAATCCAAAAACATTTGGTAAGTCAATTATCTTCGTTGCACTTGGCGAATCTATTGTTCTTTTCGGATTCGTTATTTCAATTCTTGTTCTTCAGAAGGTTTAACAATGAAATTATATTTACTTTCAGACGACCCCGACACTTTAATCGGGCTTCGCCTTGCGGGTATTCAAGGAATTTTATTGAGTATTGAGGATGACCCTATTGCTGAAATTCAAAAAATTAGTGAAGATGAAGAGGTTGGCATGCTTTTAATTACACCTAATGTTGCAAAAAGATGTGGCGACTCTCTTACAGAACTTAAAAAGAAAAATAGACCTTTAATTACCGAAATTCCAGACAGTAATCCCGAAAACAACCAACCTGACGGCGTTACAGATTATATTCGAAACGCTATTGGTATTAAAATTTAAGGAGGCGAGGAAATGAGTGAACGCCTTGATATTTTCCTTAAAAGCATAACAGATTATGCAGATACACAAGTTAAAAAGCTTGAAAAAACGGCTGAAACACAAATGCAAAAAGAAATAATTGCATATAAAAAGCAGGCTACTGAAAGCATGCGTGCTAATACAAACCGTGAAATTAGCAAAATTCAGTCAACTGCCGCTGGCAAAGCCGCTGACTATGAGTCAGAAAAGCGACACGCTCTTTCACATCTTAAAAGCGAGCTTTCAAACGAAATTTTTGAAGATGTTACAAAGAAAATTGAAGCATTTGTAAACTCTGAAGAATACCCTGATTTTCTTAAAAGAAGTGCCGAAAGCATTAAAGAAGTTATTGGCAATGAGGTTATATTCTATCTTCGTGCGAGCGATATGAAATATGCAAATATTTTACAGTCAGTTTGTGAAAATGCACAGGTGCTTCAAAACAATAAAATTCATTTAGGCGGAATTTTTGCTACCGATAAATTAGAAACCTTGCGTGCTGACGACACTCTTGACTCACGACTTAAGCAAGAAGAAAAAACGTTTTTCGAAAATCCTGAATTCAAAATTTTTTAAGGGGGCAAATTCATGTCACAATATAATATTTACGGCATTAACGGCCCCGTTGTAACTATTAAGGGCAAAACAGATTTACAAATGATGGAAACTGTTTATGTCGGTAATAAAATGCTTATTGGCGAGGTTATTGGCATTGCAGAAGGCAGTGCAACTATTCAGGTTTATGAAGAAACTGCCGGTTTAACACCAGGCGAACCAATTATTTCAACTAAATCGCCTATGAGCGTTACTTTAGGCCCTGGCATTATTAGTAATATTTTTGACGGCATTGAGCGTCCGCTTAAAGAGCTTGAAAATATTTCAGGTCCGTTTATTGCAAAGGGCATTAACATTCCATCAATTAACGAAACAGCAAAATGGCAGGTTACCCTTATGCTTCACGAGGGCGACGAAGTTTTCGGTGGCGAGGTTTTAGCCACTTGCCCTGAAACAGACTCTGTTTTACACAAATCTTTAGTTCCGCCAAATGTTAGTGGTACAGTTACAAAGGTTTATCCAAATGGCGAATATACAGTAACAGACACAATTTGTGAAATTACCGATAAAGACGGGGAAGTTCACGAGTTAAAGCTTGCACAAAAATGGCCTATCCGTATTCCAAGACCTACCAAAGAGCGTATGCCACTTTCAAGACCACTTATTACTGGTCAAAGAGTAATTGACACCGTTTTCCCAATAGCTAAGGGCGGTGCGGCAGCTATTCCTGGTGGATTTGGTACTGGTAAAACAATGACTCAGCATCAGCTTGCTAAATGGTGTGACGCTGACATTATTATTTATGTTGGCTGTGGCGAGCGTGGCAACGAAATGACTCAGGTTCTTAACGAATTTTCAGAACTTACCGACCCAAGAACAGGTAAATCTCTTCTTTCAAGAACTGTGCTTATTGCCAATACTTCAAATATGCCGGTTGCGGCTCGTGAAGCTTCAATTTACACAGGCATTACACTTGCTGAATATTACAGAGATATGGGCTACCACACAGCAATTATGGCAGACTCAACATCACGCTGGGCAGAAGCTTTAAGAGAAATTTCTGGCCGACTTGAAGAAATGCCTGCTGACGAAGGCTTCCCGGCTTACCTACCGTCACGTCTTTCAGAATTTTATGAAAGAAGCGGTTACTTTAAGAACTTTAATAACACAGAGGGTTCTGTAACTATTATTGGTGCGGTTTCTCCACAAGGTTCTGACTTTTCTGAACCTGTTACACAAAACACAAAGCGTTTTACACGTTGCTTCTGGGCACTTGACAAATCACTTGCTTATGCACGTCACTACCCTGCAATTAACTGGACAACATCATACAGCGAGTATTCAAACGACCTTTCCGAATGGTACAAAACAAATGTTGACGCCGACTTTATTACATATCGTGATGAGCTTAAAGCTATTCTTTCAGAAGAAACAAATCTTATGGAAATTGTAAAGCTTATTGGTGCCGATGTTTTGCCAGACGACCAAAAGCTTATTATAGAAATTGCAAGAGTTATTCGCGTTGGCTTTTTACAGCAAAACGCTTTTCATAGTGACGACACTTTTGTTCCAATTAGCAAACAGCTTAAAATGATGCAAGCAATACTTCATCTTTACGCTCGTTCTAAAGAAGTTATTGCAAGGCAAATTCCAATTTCAAAGCTTATTGCAACTGGTCTATTTGACCGACTTGTTAAGGTTAAATATGATATTCCAAACAAAAACCCCGAAATGTTTGACGAATTAAATGCAGATATTGACTCTGCTATTAACGGTATTCTTCGATAAGGAGTGAGAGCATGATAATTGAACATATGAAACTTTCTGAAATCAATGGCTCACTCGCCGTGGTTGACGGAGTTGAAAATCCCGTTTATGAAGAAATTGCTCATCTTTTTCTTGATGACGGAACAATGCGTACAGGCCGTGTTGTTAAAATTGAAGGCCACAAGGTTACACTTCAGGTATTTGAAGGTACTCGTGGCATGTCATCGGTAAATACTAAAACTGTATTTACAGGCGAAAGCATGCATTTACCACTCTCGCCTGAAATTCTTGGCAGAGTTTTTGACGGACTTGGCAGGCCAAAAGACGGCTTAGGCGAAGTGCATCCTGACGAAAAGCAAGATGTTGCAGGTGCGCCAATTAACCCTGTTTCGCGTGAATATCCTAAAAACTACATTAGAACTGGCATTTCATCTATTGATGCTTTAGCTACACTTATTCGTGGTCAAAAGCTTCCGATTTTCTCTGGCTCTGGTATGAAGCACAATGAGCTCGCAGTTCAAATTGTTCGTCAATCAGCCATTGCTGACAGTGACGATTTTGCAGTTGTATTTGCCGCTATGGGTGTTAAAAATGATGTTGCGGCCTATTTCCGCTCTTCATTTGCTGCATCAAATGTTATGAACCGAGTTGTAATGTTCTTAAACCTTGCAAACGACCCAATTATTGAAAGAATTATGACTCCAAAATGTGCCCTTTCAGTTGCTGAATATTTAGCATTTGAGCTTGGCAAGCATGTTTTGGTTGTTATGACAGATATGACATCTTACGCTGAGGCTCTTCGTGAGTACAGCTCAACAAGAGGCGAAATTCCAAGCCGTAAGGGCTTTCCTGGTTACCTTTACTCTGACCTTGCCGCAATTTATGAACGTGCAGGTATGATTAATGGTAAAAAAGGCTCTGTTACACAGCTTCCAATTCTTACAATGCCAAATGATGACATCACTCACCCAATCCCTGACCTCACAGGCTACATTACCGAGGGCCAAATTGTTCTTGATCGTGACCTTGACTCAAAGGGTATTTACCCACCAGTTAGTGTTCTTCCGTCACTTTCTCGTCTTATGAAAGACGGCATTGGCGAAGGCTTCACACGAGAAGACCACCCTGCCCTTTCTAACCAGCTTTTAGCTACTTATGCAAAGGTGCAAGATGCAAGAGCCCTTTCTTCAGTTATTGGCGAAGAAGAGCTTTCAAGCACCGACAAGGCTCTTCTTAAATTTGGTAAAGAATTTGAAGAAAAGTTTATTCGTCAATCATTCACTGAATGCCGTAGCATTGAAGAAACTCTTAACCTTGGTTGGGAACTTCTTTCACAGCTTCCTTCTTCAGAGCTTGACCGTGTTGACGAGAAAATTCTTAAAAAATATTGCAAAAAATAATCTGTTAAAATTCTTTTGGGGAGGTGTTAGCATTGGCACAGGTTGCCGCAACAAAAGCAAATCTTGCAGCTGCTAAAAAGTCTTTAGAATTAGCACAGCTTGGCTTTGAGCTTATGGACAGAAAGAAAAATATATTAGTCCGTGAAATGATGAATTTAGTTGACGACGCCAAAACCGTTAGAACTGAAATAAATGCATCTTACGAAAAAGCATATAAGTACCTACGCCTTGCAAACACCACTTTAGGACTTTGTGACTCTTATGCAAGAACTGTTCCAATTGACACAACTCTTTCAACAGATTTCAAGTCTGTTATGGGTGTTGAAATACCAATTATAACAATTGAAAAGTCGCCATTAAAACCACATTTTGGACTAATGACAACAAACGATTACCTTGACAAAGCTTATGTTTACTTTAACGAAGCAAAAGAGAAAACAGTTCATTTAGCAGAGGTTGAGTGTGACATTTACCGCCTTGCTGATGCAATTAAAAAAACAAGGAAGCGTGCAAACGCTCTTAACAATATTATGATTCCGCGCTTTACTCAAAGCATTAAAAATATTAGTGAAGCACTTGACGAAAAAGAGCGTGAAGATTTTACAAGGCTTAAAGTTATTAAGGCAAGAAAAGAATCAGAGAAAAACAAAAAACAAACATAAAAAAGGCACCCGAGTGGGTGCCTTAAATTTTACCTTTAATTAAATTGTAATTCTGAAATAATCATATAATGGTCAGAGGTTTGCTGCCTTGCACTTTCATAATGAATTACATCATAATTATTTGCTGAAAGCTTATCATTTATAAAAATAAAGTCAATTGGTCTGCCGTCGGTTTCTCTTGACCAATCATTCCAAGTTAAAAGATTGTCTTTTTCAAAAGATTTACCAACATTCAAAAAGTCTTTTTCTTCTAATGCTTTACAACCAAGACCATCTGAATACTGGTTAAAGTCACCAGTAATCACAACTGGTATATCGCCATATTTTTCGCAGATTTTTGTCGCATACTCCGAAATAAGCTTTCCACCTAAATTTTGTGCATCTTCACTTACATTGTCAAGGTGTGTATTAAAATGCACAAATTCATTTCCACTATTTTTATTTTTAAGTACAACATAAGAGCAAATTCGGTTGCAGCCTGCACCATCAAAATGTGACTCGGTCTCGGGTGTTTCTGAAATCCAAAATGTATTACTTTCTATAAGCTCATATTTTTCTTTAAGATAAAAAATACCGCTCATTTCAGAAGTGTCTTCACTGCCATCGCCACCGCGTTTAACACCATAAAATTCATATTGTGGTAAAAGAGTTTCCATTCTTGCAACCCATTTGCTATTAATTTCTTGAACGCCTAATGTGTCAGGTAAATATTCATTGATTTCATTTGCAAAAAGGCAAGCTCGGCGAGTAGTAAATGTTCCTTTAATTAAATTGCCCCAAGGGGCCGCTGTATTAAAGCTTGCAACGGTTAACTTGTCATTTTGATTAAGTCTTTTAGTTGCATCTTTTATTTCAACCTTTGGATTCATCGGGAAAATAGCAAAAAACGCACCAATTACTATACATAAAATTAAAACAACAGAAATTACACAAGAGATTAATATTTTGAGTTTCTTGTTCATATTAACTCCCCCTTTGAATTAAATGTAACACAAAAATACAATGTGGTCAATTGAAAGTTTTAATTATATATTTAATATTGTAAAACTGTGTAAAATATGGTAATATAACTTTGTATAAGTTTTTTCGTTGGAGATAGAACTATGAACATTATTATTGCAGGTAGCGGCAAAGTTGGCGAAACGCTAATTGAGCAGCTTTCAAATGAAAATCATGACGTTGTGGTTATTGACACAAACCCAAAGCTTATTGAGCATATTGTAAATTCTTATGACGTTTTGGGTATTTGTGGTAACGCGGCAAGCTACGAAGTGCAAATGGAAGCAGGCGCACAGTCTGCTGATGTTTTTATTTCACTTTGTCAAAGTGACGAGCTTAATATTCTTTCGTGCCTTGTTGCTAAAACAGCAGGTGTTAAGCACACAATTGCGCGTGTTCGTAACCCTGATTACAACAAGCAATTCCCATTCTTCCAAAACGAATTGGGACTTAGTATGACAATTAACCCTGAATATGCCGCAGCACGTGAAATTGCAAAGGTGCTTCATTTCCCATCAGCTATTAATATGGAGTCTTTTGCAAAGGGTGTAGTTGACTTAGCTGAAATTAAGCTTATGCACGACAACCCACTATGTGACATGGCACTTTCAGATATTCAAAGAAAATTTAGAGTAAAAGTTATTGTTTGTGCAGTTCAAAGAAATGCCGATGTTATTATTCCGCGTGGCGACTTTGTGCTTAAAGCAGGCGACAAAATTCACATTACAGCCCCTCGCAAAGAACTTGTTAGGTTTATGAAAGAGCTTGGAATTTACCGTCATAAAACCAAAAATATTATGATTATTGGTGGCGGTAAAATGGGTTATTACCTTGCAAAACAGCTTTCTGAAAACGGCGGTTACTCTGTAAAGGTCGTTGAAAGTGACGTTGCACGCTGTGAATTTCTTTCTGTTGCACTTCCTGATGTTCAAATAATTAACGCTGACGGTACCGACCGTGATGTTCTTTTTGAGCAAGGAATTGAAAAGCTTGACGCTTTCGTGGCACTTACCACAATTGATGAAGAAAACATTATTTCTGCTATGTATGCTTCTTCACTTGGTATTATAAAAACTGTTGCAAAGGTCAATCGAGTATCATCAAATGTTTTGGAAAGCATTGGTATGGACTCTGCTTTCTCATCAAAATCTATTGCCGCTGACAGAATTGTAGGCTATATTCGTGCAATTGGTAACTCTGGCGAATCTAGTGTTCAAACACTTTATAAATTAGTTGACGGCAAGGTTGAAGCACTTGAATTTAGAATTACTGCTGACTTCCAAAAAACTGGTATTCCGCTTAAAGAGCTTAAGATTCATAAAGACACACTCATTGCAAGTATTATTCGTGGAAATCAAGTTATATTCCCTGGTGGTGACGACACCATTGAAACAGACGACAGCGTAATTATTGTTTCAAAGAGTAAACAGTTTAGAAGTATAAACGAAATTTTCAAATAATTGAAGGTTATATATGAATTACAGAATGATTAGTTCAACCGTAGGTCAACTTCTACGAGTTGAAGCATTATTTATGACTTTACCGCTTTTCGTTTCGTTCTATTACGGCGAGGGTAACTCATACATTTACGGTGCGGTAATGGCAATACTTTTAGTTGTTGGCACAGCACTTACTATGTTTAAGCCTACAACCCGTAGGATTTACGCCAAAGAGGGTTTCATAATCGTAGCACTTTCTTGGATTTTTATGGGCTTTTTTGGTGCATTACCATTTTATTTTAGCCATGCTATTCCAAATTTTGTTGATGCCATTTTTGAAACAATCTCTGGCTTTACAACAACTGGTGCAAGTATTCTTAACGACATTGAGTCGCTACCTAAAAGCATACTTTTTTGGCGTAGCTTTACTCATTGGATTGGCGGTATGGGTGTAATTGTTTTTGTGCTTGCAATTCTTCCACAAAAAGACACCAGAGCTATGCACATTATGCGTGCAGAAGTCCCTGGTCCAACTGTTGGTAAGCTTGTTTCAAAAACAATGGTTACAGCACGAATTCTTTACTTGCTTTACACAGCAATTACACTAATTGAAGCGCTTATTTTATATTTAGGTAAAATTCCACTATTTGACAGTGTTACGCTTGCATTTTCAACCGCAGGCACAGGTGGATTTGCCATAAAAAATGCCAGCGTTGCAGCATATAACAATCTTTATGTTGAAGTTGTATTATCAATATTTATGATTATTTTTGGCGTCAACTTTAACCTTTTCTACCTTTTGCTTGTTCGCCAAATAAAGCGTGTGTTTAAGAGTGAAGAGCTTTGGGTTTACCTTGGAGTTATTTGCATTAGCACAATTTCAATCGCATTTAACATTTGGCATTTAGTTCCAACCTTTGGTTCAGCACTTAGACAGGCTGGCTTTACAGTTGCGTCAATTATTTCAACGACTGGTTTTGTAACAGCCGACTTCCAGCTTTGGCCAACATTCTCACAGGCTATTATTGTTGCTTTAATGTTTATGGGTGGTATGGCCGGTTCAACTGGCGGTGGCTTAAAGGTTGCCCGTGTGGTAATTCTTTTCAAGTCAGGCTTGCGTGAAATTAGACGTGCTATCAACCCCAAAACAGTTAAGTGCATTAAGCTTGACGGTGCCGTTGTTGAGAACGAAACTGTTTCAACTGTCAACTCATATTTTGGAATTTATATGGTAATTATTGTTGCATCAGCTATTCTTATATCGTTCAATAACCTTGACTTTACAAGCACGCTTGTGTCTGTAATTACCTGTATAAACAACGTAGGTCCTGGTCTTAACGTTGTTGGCCCTACATGTAATTTCTCGTCACTTTCAGTATTATCAAAACTTGTACTTGTAATTGATATGCTTATAGGCAGACTTGAAATTTTCCCAATGATTATTTTACTTTCTCCGTCTGCTTGGAAAAAGAATTCTTAATTTAGGAGATGCACTATGCTTCCGAGAAGAATATATGCAAAAATAAATTTAGACAATGTTGCAAAAAACATTGAAACTGTTCGTCAAAAGGTTGGCAAAGACGTTCGAATTATGGGAATTGTTAAAGCTGACGGTTACGGCCATGGTGCTATTGAAATTTCAAAGGCACTTCGTGAAATTGGCGTTAATGACTTTGGCGTTGCTACCGCTGGCGAGGCTGCATCACTTCGTAGGCACGGCATTGGTGGTCATATTCTTGTTTTAGGTCAAGTATTTAGCGAAGATTTTTCAAATATAATTGCTAACGACATTGACACGACCATTTTTGATATTCAGTCAGCAAAAGACCTTTCTGAAGAGGCAATTCGTCGTGGCAAAAAAGCTGGTGCATACATAAAAATTGACATTGGTATGGGCCGACTTGGTTTTCAATGTGATGAAAATGGTGCGGCACAAATTAAAGAGCTTTGGGAGCTTCAAGGGCTTAATATTTTGGGTGCATTTGCACACTTTCCTAATGCAGACTCTAAAGATAAAACCGATGCAAACATTCGCCGTGAAAAGTTTCTTCAGTTTACTGATAAGCTAATTGCAGACGGATATCCACTTCCTTGCAGGCACCTTTATAATAGTGCTGCGGCAGTTGACCTTGACGGTTGGTGTGGCGACTTAGTAAGGTGTGGTATTGTAACTTATGGTCTTTATCCGTCAAATGAGCTAAAAAACAGTTGCACTCTTTACCCTGCTATGGAGCTTAAAAGCAGTGTGGCTTTTGTAAAAGATGTTCCAGCTGGGTTCACTATTAGCTATGGTTCAACTTTCACAACACCTACACCAATGAAAATTGCGACAGTAACCGCTGGCTACTGTGACGGTTACCCACGCTATATGTCAAACAAAGGCAGTGTAATTATTGGCGGTGTTCGTTGCCCAATACTCGGCCGAGTTTGTATGGACCAAATGATGGTTGATGTTACAAATGCTCCAAACACAAAAATTGGCGACGAAGTTACTCTTATTGGTACCGACGGAAACGAAACAATTACTGTTGAAGATATTTCCGACCCAGAGGCAAGATTTAATTATGAGGTAATTTGCCTTATCAACAAACGAGTACCAAGAGTTTATATTAAAAATGGTGAAGTAGTAAAAATTAAAGATTGCTATGAATAAAATTTTATTTCAGGCAAAAAATTAGAGGGACTAAAGTCCCTCTTTTTTATTTTAATAGTTCTGCTTTCTTTTGGTCAAACTCTTCTTGTGTAATTACACCTGAATCAAGAAGTTCTTTGTATTCAATAAGTGCATCAAGATTATCATCACTATTTTGCTCGTTAGAATTATTTGCTAAATTAACTAAATATTGTTTTCTCTGCTCCTCTAACTCCAATGCTTTTTCTTCTTTATTCTCTTTTGCTTTACATGCCACAAAAACTAACAATATAAGGATTGTTAATATGCAATATATAAACTGATTTAATGTCATTAAATAATCATATCTTGATATAACCTTTATTATAAGATCACCCGTGCAGAGAACGTCGGTCATTAAAGAAGCGATAACTGATGTTGATGTTTTATTGATTGCAAATAAAATTCCTACAAGGATAGAAGGAATATATGAGGAAATAAAATTTATAGGGTACAAAACAACATAATCAGGGTTTGTACAAATTACAAAACACATAGAAATAATTGTTAAAAGTAATGCTCCCCAAGCAATATTTTTCTCTTTTTTAAGCATCAATATCATTACTGCTATTACAGCAAGGGTACATATAGTACGTACAATATCAATTGCTGTAAACTGACCGCCTGTGATTATTGTACTTAAAATTGGATATAAAGCAAAGTTAAATAACACATAAAAAATAAAAACTATATCTGATTTTCTTTTTGTAATTTCCATTTTATTACCTCAAAAGTTCTTTCTTCTTTTGATCAAATTCTTCTTGTGTAATGATACCTGAATCAAGAAGCTCTTTGTACTTTTTGATTTTTTGGATATTATCTGAAGTGTTTGATGTTTCGCTTGTTGAAGGTTGAGCAACTACTGAACTACCAGTAAAAGAAGCGCCTACATTTACAGTTTCCATAAAGATAGCTAAATTTCTTTCCCTAGTTTTTTTAGAAATAATAAACCAGTCAATAATAGCTGCAATGCCAAATCCACCAGCTGTTAAAAGCTTAAACACGCCATAACCGACATCACCAATGTAGAATCTATCTACACCTAAAACACCAAATAACAAAGAAAAAACCAATGTAATTGTTGGGTCTTTGTAATCTGCTGATGATAATGCCAAATATTTTGAGTCATCAACATTTTGAAGTACCTCTGTAATATAAGGTATCTGCTCTGGTGAAAATACTTTTTTGTTTGAAAGAATAAAACTTTCTATTTTCTGCTTTTCCATAATTCTTCTCCTTAAAATTTATTAAATCAATTATAGCCCGTTTATGGGCAATTGTCAATATATGAGCATTATTTTACAATCTACATAGGGTGTGATGTTATGATTGTATTTGACAAATTATGGGAAACATTAAAAGATAAAAATATATCACAGTATAAGCTAATTAAAGAATATGGCATTAGCACAGGTCAACTTGACAGGCTTAGGAAAAATGGCAATGTAAATACCTATACATTAAACATATTATGTGAAATCTTAAATTGTGATTTAGAAGACATTGCAGAATACAAAAAAGAAACGGAGTGAAAATTCACTCCGTTTTTATAATATCTTATTGATTTTTGAATGCTGTTCACAATGCCTTACGCAATAATCTATATCTACTTCCGTAAGCTCTGGCTTTACAAAGGTAATACAAAACGAATAGCCTAACAATTTTAACACTAATTTAGCAATAGGACTTGCTTTAATGTCTTTTGTTTTTAAGCGAAGATTTATTACTAAATCACCAGCAGTAATTACATTCTTTACACTCTCCCACGGGATAAAATCTACTGGTCTTATAATCACGAAGCATAAGAAAACGGTAAATACAAATGTATTTTTAACGCCCTCTGGTGTTATTTCAAATGGTTTACATTTATATAAAAATATAATCTTTAAAATTGAAAAAATTGTAGGCAAATACAACACACAAACAACAGAGAAAAGCGTTATTATAAATGTTTTCTCAAATCCCTCTATTGGCCCGTCTGCCCATGTAAGCCCGCCAGTTTCAATCATATATATTGTTCTTAATAGTCCAAAAACTATTAAAAAACTAATTGCACACATAAACCAAAAGTTAAATCTAATCTTATATTTTGTCATAGTATCTCCTAAAAATAAAGGGAAAAGTATAACCTCTGTCCTGTTTATAATTGAAATATTCCGTATGTAAGACCTGACATAATAAACCCTGCAATTAGCACACCAAGAGCGATTATAGGCAAGGATTTTTTAAGTCTTATATCTAAAAGTGCCGCCATTAAAGCACCTGTCCAGCCACCAGTACCCGGTAGCGGAATTGCTACAAACAGTAAAAGTCCCCAAGACTCATAACGCAAAATTTTGTCTTTATTCTTCTCGGTTTTAAGCTCAAGTCGTTCAATTATTTTTCTGAAGAACTTGAAGCGCCTAAGAAATTCGAATATTTTACGAATGAAAAGAATAATAAACGGAAGTGGTACAATATTACCAAGGTAACAAATTGCAAATGCTTTAAGGAACGGAATTTCAAGAATTCTTGACGCAATCATACCACCGCGAATCTCTAAAATCGGCATAAGTGAAATAATAAAAGCCGTTAGACCCGCAGGCATTTTGTCTGTGAAAAATTCAAGTATTGCCGCAACAACCTGTTCAAGCATTTACAACACCTGCTTTTTTAAGGTATTCGTTGGCTTTTGTTAAAATCTGCTTATCATTAGGGAACCTTAAAGATTCTAATGCTTTTGGATATTCAAGCCACAAATACTCTTCAATTTCTTCTTTTTGAATAATTGTTCTTGTGTCAGTAGTGGTTGCAAGGAAAATAATAACCTTTTTCTCAATTCTGTTTTGAATTGAATACTCTGACTTAAATCTAAAATCAGGTAAGAAGTTTATTCTAATTCCCGTTTCTTCAAGAACTTCACGGTATGCAGTAGCGTGTTCATCTTCGCCACGCTCCATATGACCCTTTGGGAAGCCCCAGTTAAGGCTTCGCTTATTTTTAATGAGCAAGAAACGAACTTGACCATTTATAATTCTATAAACAACTGCACCACAAGAGCTTTCATAAAGGCAATTAAGCTCATAAGTGCCTGCTTTTTCGGCATAAGAGATAGCATCTTCAATGTCATGCACTATGTAGCGTTTGCTTTTGGGTGCTACAACAAGCACAATGCCACCCATATTTTTTCTTTTAATAATTGCGATTACTCTGCCTTCAAACATTCTTACCCTATGGTTTACGCCCATAATGTAAGCGCCCTTGACTGGGGATTTCGGATCAATTCCGTTTTCTACCTTACCGAAATTAAGCTCATTAGTAATTTCGTTCTCTGTGTCAAAGGAGTTCATAGGCTTAGTAACACGCACTGTAACGTATTTACCTAACAAATTTAATCGACTCCTAAACTAAAACTGAACCTATTATACATATTTTATAGCTCTGTTGCAAGTGTTAACAGGCAGAAATATCCATATTTTTTATATTAGGACAATATTTTTGTCAAAAATGTGTTGTTATTTTAGTCCTTATGTTGTAAAATATTTAGGTATGTAAGTTTATGTGAAGAGGTGGATATTTTGTCAAACAACTACAACAATGATGATTTTGAAGACATTTATTCTAATACCCCAAAGAAAGATAAATTTAAGGTCGAAATTCCTGATGATGATTTTGAAGATATTTCATCATTTTCTGATGATTATGGCAGTGCCGGAGAAGTGAAATATCACAGCTCTGCTAATAACAGAAGGCGTCAAGAGTATTCATACAGCGATGCTGACGAGGTTTATGGAAATATGATTCCTGACGAGCCAGACAGTGGCAAAGGCAAAAAGAATGGCCACCCTGTTCGCACATTTATTTCAGTATTTCTTGCAATCGTTATTATCCTTACAGCTTGTGTTGGATTTTATGGTTACTCAACTGCTAAAAAGCTTGTTAACAGCATTACAGTTGACGAGCCACTTGAAGAAAACAGATATATTTCATCATCTGAGCTTTACAGAGATGACGAGCAAGTTAACATTCTTCTTATTGGTTCAGACGCCCGTGAAAACGATATTAGTTCACGCTCTGACACAATGATTTTAATGAC
>JAZUGZ010000259.1:0-5589 GCA_045641425.1 Candidatus Fimenecus sp. | reverse complement strand
CGCCACCGCCGATAACGGTAATTGCGGAGGACTCGGCAAGAGCTTTTGCTACGGCAATAGTTCCTGCGGCAAGAGTCGGGTTTTCGGAAACGCCCATAGGACCGTTCCAAATTACTGTACCAGCATCTTTAACTGCATCTGCGAAAATTTCCTGAGTCTTAGGACCAATGTCAAGACCCATCCAACCGTCAGGGATTTCGTCAGAATTTACTACCATAGCTTCTGTGTCAGCAGCATATTCCTTACCAACTTTGTTATCAACTGGAATAAGGAACTTAACGCCCTTTGCTTCAGCCTTTTCCATCATTTCTTTTGCAAGGTCAACTTTGTCAGCTTCAAGAAGTGATGTACCAATCTGATGGCCCAAAGACTTCATAAATGTATAAGCCATACCGCCACCTATGATAAGTGTGTCGCACTTGTCAATAAGGTTTGTGATAACACCAATCTTATCAGAAACTTTGGCACCACCAAGAATAGCAACTAAAGGTCTCTTTGGATTTTCAAGAGCGCCACCGATAAACTGAATTTCTTTCTGAATAAGGTAACCACAAGCTGCTGGAAGATAATCAGCAACACCAGTAGTTGAAGAGTGAGCTCTGTGAGCTGAACCGAAAGCATCATTTACATAAAGCTCTGCAAGGTCAGCAAACTTCTTTGAAAGTTCAGGATCATTCTTTGTTTCACCTGGCTCAAAACGAACGTTTTCAAGAAGAAGAACTTCGCCATCTTTAAGGTCAGCAGCAAGTGCCTGTGCACTTTCGCCTACAACGTCCTCTGCCATTTTAACGTCCTGACCAAGGAGTTCTGAAAGTCTTGCTGCAACTGGCTTCATTGAGAATTCAGGGTTAACCTGACCCTTTGGACGACCAAGATGTGAGCAAAGAATTACCTTTGCACCATTGTCGATAAGATACTTAATTGTTGGGAGTGAAGCAACAATTCTCTTGTCGCTTGTAATCACGCCATTTTCCATTTTTACGTTGAAGTCGCAACGTACAAGAACCTTCTTGCCTTTTACGTCAAAATCTTCAACAGTCATTTTGTTTAATGCACTGCTCATTGGATTTCATCCTTTCAATTAAAATTTCCTTAAATATTTTATACTAATTATGCTCTTTTTTCAAGAGAATTAGTAAAATTTGTTAAAAGTTTATCACTTTTCACTATCATATAGCTCTAAAATAGATTTGCTTTTATCAATTATCATATTTTTAAGCTCATTTGGACCTTTAACTGTGATTTTATCGCCAAACTTCATAATAGTAGAAACAAGTCCTTGTGTAATTGCTAAATTAACTCTTGCAGAGAAAGATTGGTCATCATAAGGGAATGGAGTTATCCTGTCGCCGAACTCATCTAAAAACTCTTCAACAATTTCATTTTTACAAATAAGCTCAACTGGTTTTATTTCGCCCGAGAACATTGAAAGATGCTTATTGCTATAATCAGCCGCATCAAAACTAGTCGTATAAGGAGAAACTTCTGAAAAATGCCTTGCTACATTATTAGTCAAAGTAACATGCTTAATTCTGTCAATTCTTAAATGAATTAAATTATCATATTTTGAGTGATTACCAACAAGGTAATAATGGTCGTCAGCCCAAATAAGAGAATAAGGATTTATTAAAAGTTCTTTTTCTTCGTAATGTGGTTTTATGTCATTTGAAATTTTGCGTTTACGATAAACAACCTTAACTTGTTTTTTAGAAATAATTGCATTATGAAGTGAGTCAATAGTGTAAAAAAGACTTTCATTATCACGCTTATTTCGGTTATCAATATAAACTTGCTTTTCAATACGAGAATATTGATAACTACTTGCATATTTACTAAACTTTTTAAGTAGTGCTTTTGACTTTTTAGCCGAAATAAAATCTGCCGATTGAACTGCATCAATAAGCAAGCGTATTTCAGGTAATTCAAACTCGCGTGAAGCTAAGAAAAAACCTTTTTTAGAGCCTTCTTTAATTATGTCATAACCATATTCAATTAAAGCATCTATACAGTCATATACCGTTTTACGCTCACAGGTAACGCTATAATTTTCATGTAAATAGTCAATTATATCTGTTGAATTAAGCGGATGCTCTTCATCAGAATACATTGAAAGAATATCTAAAATATATAAAATTCGAAGTTTAGAATTAGTACTCATATTATTTCACAAAATCCATTTTATTATTTATTTCTTTAAGAACCTTTTCGTCAATCTTAATGTGTTCACGATCATAGGTCATAATGCCATTAAGTTCATTTTCAACATCGCTAACCTGTGTGTAAACAGTTGCACAAAGACCTTTTTCAATAAGCGGAATGACTTGCTTTTCGTGAAGCTTTTTATAGGCAGAAGAAAGGGTGTCTTTATTCTTAAATTTAAGATAAAGACCAAATACTTTGTCATTTGACCAAGTGTGACCTGACATTGTATTTTGATATCCACCATATTCAGAAATTACGAATATACGTTCATCCTTCTTTTTTATATGCTGTGGAATTGGTACAACATATTTATGCATACTGTTGCAATCCCCTGCACCTTGATCGTACCAACCACTTGCATGGTCAACAAGTCGAGTTTTATCAAACTCTTTTATTGCATTAGCTATTTGAACCGAGTCAAACTGACCCCAGCCCTCATTAAATGGCACCCACACACAAATAGATGTGTGATTGTAAAGCTGATTTAACAGTTCATTAAGTTCACGCTTATAGTCATCTCGTGCTTCTTTCTTTTCACGCTTAAATGTTTTGTAATTGTTATCCTTAACTTTTATTCCAAGGTTAGGAAGAACACCAGCATAAAAATCGCCAATATAAGCACCACCGCTCATCATATCTTGCCATACAAGCATACCAAGTCTGTCACAGTGGTAGTACCAGCGGTCAAGTTCAAGCTTAATGTGTTTGCGAAGCATATTAAAGCCAAGAGATTTCATAGTTTCAATGTCGTAAATCATTGCTTCGTCAGTTGGTGGAGTCATACCACCATCTGACCAATAACCTTGGTCTAAAAGTCCACGCTGAAAATATGGCTCATTATTAAGCATAAAACGCTTAATTCCATATTTGTCTTTACCAACTGAAAACTTTCTCATACCAAAATAGCTATAAACAGTATCAGTTACTTTGCCGCCACAAACAAGTTCAAGTTTAAGATTATAAAGGTAAGGTGTTTCAGGAGTCCAAAGGTTTATATCTTCAAAATAAATCTTATCATCAAGTAAGATTTTTGTTTCAGTTACCATTTCTCCACTGTCATCATCAGTTACAGTTACTTTAAGTGAACAGTTATTTTCAAGTGACGCAGTAGCCTTAATTGATAAAGATTTGTCATCAATGTCAGGAGTTAAACGAAGCTTTTTAATGTGGCAAGGTTCAACTGCTTCAAGCCAAACCGGTTGCCAAATACCCGAAGTAGCTGTGTACCAAAATCCCTTGGGATTTAAGATTTGCTTTCCTCTCTGTTGCCAACCAGCATCAGTAGGGTCATAAACACAAACTATAAGTTCGTTTTCACCACTTCTTAATGCATCAGTAATATCAAATGAAAAAGAGCAATAACCGCCTGAATGTGTACCTACAAGAGATTTATTGACAAACACTTTACACTGCCAGTCAACAGCCGCAAAATTAAGAATTGTATGTAAACCATTAAAAGATTCAGGAACAGTAAAAACCTTTTTATACCAAAGTCTTTTTGCTGGCCAAAGTGCTTTTTCAACACCTGAGAGCATAGATTCAATAGCAAAAGGTACTACAATTTCGCCATCAAAGGTGTCAGCCCATTCGCAAGATGCATCCTTAATTGCATATTCATAAACGCCATTAAGTGACATCCAATTTTTGCGTTCAAACTGTGGACGAGGATATTCAGAAAGTGGAGCTTCTCTGTTAACTTTATCGGTCCAACGTGTTTTCATAAAACCCATAGTTTTTCCCTCCAAAAATATATGTAAATATTTTATAACAAAAATACTCATTTGTCTATTGAAATAGCAAAATTTTTTTGATATAATACTACTGCTGTTTGCGGATATGGTGGAATTGGCAGACACGCTAGATTTAGGATCTAGTGGGAAACCGTGCAGGTTCAAGTCCTGTTATCCGCACCATCAAACCTCTTTTGTCTGCCAAGACAAAAGAGGTTTTGTTATTTTTGTGTTATAGATATAATCATGAAAGGATTATACTTATGAAAGAAAAAACTTCATTAGTATTTACTGGCGACATTGGTTTTGACCGATATATGTATGGTAAATGGAATGATGAAAACTTAATATCTGATGAATTACTTAGCTTTCTTCATAGTGCAGACCATGTATTTACAAATGTTGAAGGTCCTGTTGCAGTAGCAGAGCAAAATACTACTCAAAGTGGAGTTCAGCAATTACTTCATACTATTGACCCGGCTGCTGTTAAGGTACTATTGCAAATGAAATCTGATATTTGGAATATTTGTAATAATCATATAATGGATGCTGGCCCTTATGGTATTGAAAGCACATTAAAGATTGCAAAAGAAAATAATGTACTAACTATCGGTGCGGGTATGAATATTTTTGAAGCAAGGAAACCAGTTATACTTAATGAAGCTGGTGGAATTGGTATGTTTGGTGTTGGTTACCAAAGAGCTTGCAGAAAAGCGGACACCGACAAACCTGGCTGTTACAGTTGGAGCGACCTTGACGAAATTCAAAAGTCAATAAATGAAATTAAAAAGACTTGCCGTTGGTGCATTGTAGTTGCACACGCGGGCGAAGAATTTACTCCACTACCTTCTCCTTACACTCGCGAAAGATATCATAAGTATTTAGAAATGGGTGCAGACATTGTTGTTTCGCATCACCCACACGTTCCAATGAACTATGAAACAGTTGGCGATAAAATAATATTTTATTCTTTAGGCAACTTTATTTTTGATACCGACTACCAACGCTCGCAGCATAAAACAGACATTG
Organism: Candidatus Fimenecus sp.; assembly: GCA_045641425.1. Classification (GTDB taxonomy): domain Bacteria; phylum Bacillota; class Clostridia; order Oscillospirales; family Acutalibacteraceae; genus Fimenecus. The sequence continues at coordinate 628 of JAZUGZ010000259.1, read as the reverse complement.
GTGTAATCGTTAAATTAAACTTCACAAAAGATAGCTTTTCTTTTGAACCAATGGGATTAAAAATTGTTCGTGGCGAAGAAAAAATCATTAAAGATGAGTTACCAATAATATTTAAGGATATTCAAGAAAAGGATTATAAACTTTTATCTCCTCTTTCTGCTAAAATGCATATTGAAGCAACTAAGCGCCAAATGACATATTTGAAACCTGATGAATTCAAAGATGCAAGTGAAGAAAAATGGAAAGAACACTTCTCGGAGCCACTTAGAACTGGTCGTGTACCAGGAGAAACACTTGATTTCTTCATTCTTTGTCCCCTTGCTGAAAAAGCTAATGAAGGTAAATGGAAAGAAAGCGAATTAGAAGATATTAAAGATTATATTTTAGAACAAATGTAAAAACCTAACAATAGCAAAAAGCAGTTAACCTCATTGTAAGTTAACTGCTTTCTTTTAATGATATTTTATTTTTAATATACCTGTAAATATAATCATAACCTACAAAATACTCACGAATATAACTTTTATAAGATTTACCATGAGTTGATGCAGAAACTTTTAGAACATTCTCAATTCCACTCATTTTTGCAATCATTCCCGAACGAAATATATGATAATCACTTGTAAGG
>JAZUGZ010000258.1:0-4473 GCA_045641425.1 Candidatus Fimenecus sp. | reverse complement strand
AAGAAGTGGCTGAACACCCTTGTTACGATAAGCAGTACCGCAGCAAATCGGAACCATTTCGTTGTCGATTGTTGCTTTACGGATAACACGCTTAATGTCATCAAGTGCAAGCTCTTCGCCCTCAAGATACTGCATCATGAGGTCTTCGTCGAGTTCTGCAACTGACTCTAAAAGATTTGTATGATATTTTTCTGCGAGTTCTTTCATGTCCTCTGGAATAGGCTCATGACGAACATCTTTACCAAGGTCATCATAATAAATTTCAGCATCCATAGCTAAAAGGTCAATGATACCCTTGAAATCAGCTTCAGCACCGATAGGAAGCTGAATCGGAACTGCATTGCAGTTAAAACGTTCTTTTACCATGTCAAGAACACGGTAGAAGTCAGCACCCATGATGTCCATTTTGTTAACGAAAATCATTCTAGGTACTTTGTATTCGTCAGCCTGACGCCAAACTGTTTCTGACTGAGGCTCAACGCCACCCTTTGCGCACAAAACGGTAACTGAACCGTCAAGAACACGAAGTGAACGCTGAACTTCTACAGTAAAGTCAACGTGGCCTGGTGTGTCGATAATATTGATACGATGGTCTTTCCAGAAGCAAGTTGTAGCAGCAGAAGTAATTGTAATACCTCTCTCCTGTTCCTGCTCCATCCAGTCCATTGTAGCTGAACCGTCGTGTGTTTCACCAATCTTGTGGTTAACACCTGTGTAAAACAAAATTCTTTCAGTAGTAGTTGTTTTACCAGCGTCGATATGAGCCATAATACCAATATTTCTTGTTTTTTCAAGAGATACTTTTCTTGGCATAATATCCTCCTAAAATTTGCGGTAAAATTACCATCTGAAATGTGCGAAAGCTTTGTTTGCTTCTGCCATTTTGTGTGTATCTTCACGTTTCTTGAATGCTGAACCAGTTGAGTTAACAGCATCTAAAATTTCGTTAGCAAGTCTTTCTTTCATTGTTCTCTCTGAACGCTGACGAGCGTAAAGAGTAATCCAACGAAGGCCTAAAGTCTGTCTTCTTTCTGGGCGAACTTCCATAGGAACCTGGTAAGTTGCACCACCTACACGACGAGCTTTAACCTCAAGAACTGGCATAACATTTTCCATTGCGGCATCGAAAACCTCTAAAGGCTCCTTGCCTGTTTTTTCAGCGATAATGTCGAATGCATCATAAACGATTTTCTGTGCAACGCCCTTCTTTCCGTCGAGCATAACGCTGTTGATAAGCCTTGTTACAAGCTTAGAATTGTAAAGCGGATCTGGCAAAACGTCACGTTTTGCAATCTGGCCTCTTCTTGGCACTGCGCTTCCCTCCTTCATAGTAATGATATCATAGGTACTCGAGTGACAAAACCTCGTGGCACCAACGAAAAGGCATATTTTATATATACACTCTCGTTGGACAAATATTCAAAGAATATTGCCTTTACAAGAAGATTCTGTCTGATTCTTTGGTTAAACCTATATTATTTTTTAGCTGCCTTAGGACGCTTAGCTCCATACTTTGAGCGAGCCTGCATTCTTCCGTTAACACCCTGAGTATCGAGTGTACCACGGATAATGTGGTAACGCACACCTGGAAGGTCCTTAACACGGCCGCCACGGATAAGAACAACTGAGTGTTCCTGAAGATTGTGTCCTACACCTGGAATGTAAGCTGAAACTTCGATTCCGTTTGTAAGACGAACTCTGGCGAGTTTACGAAGAGCTGAGTTAGGCTTCTTAGGTGTGTCAGTTTTAACAACTGTGCAAACACCTCTCTTTTGTGGAGAATTGTTATCAGTCATAACATTCTTTTTAGAGTTGAGACCCTTACCAAGAGCAGGAGCCTTAGACTTCTTAACCTGAGTTTCTCTTCCGTTACGAACGAGCTGGTTAAAGGTTGGCAATATATTCACCCCCGTATATAAAATTTGTAATGGACATAAGTCCACATGCTCGAATAGTTTACCACTAATGCACAATTTTTGTCAAGTATTTTTTTGCATTTTCACAAAAAAATTGGGACTGATTTCTCAGTCCCAATTGAATTGGTTTTATTATGCTTCAGCAATTACATCCTGAATTGTTTTCTGGAGTTCAATATCACTGTAACATCTCATACCAGTACCTGAAGGAAGAAGTTTACCGATGATAACATTTTCCTTAAGACCGATAAGTGGGTCAACCTTACCCTTAATAGCTGCATCTGTAAGAACTCTTGTTGTTTCCTGGAATGATGCTGCTGAAAGGAATGAATCAGTTGCCAATGAAGCCTTTGTAATACCAAGAAGAACTGGTGAGCAAGTTGCTGGAACGAACTCTTCGCCATTTTCTTCTGCATTAAGTCTTGCTTTTTCGTTTGCCTGATTAAATTCAACCTTATCAGTTGTTGCACCAGGAAGAAGGTTTGTAGAACCAGCATCAACGACTTTGAGCTTTCTCATCATCTGACGAACGATAACCTCAATGTGCTTATCGTTGATATCAACACCCTGCATACGGTATGTTCTTTGAACTTCCTTAATAAGGTAATCATGAACAGCGTGAACACCGCTAATTGCAAGAATATCATTAGGATTTGGAGAACCTTCTGTAAGTGCCTCGCCCTTAGTTACTGGAATCTTTTCATCCTCAGCCGCTGCTGCGAACTTCTGCTTTAAGTGGAAGCCGTAAGGGATAAGGTATGAACGTTCTTCAAGTGTTTCAGCATTAGTAACAACTGCATGCATTGTACCCTTGATTTCTCTAAATGTAAGGTCGCCATCGATTTCTGAAAGAATAGCATAAGTCTTTGGCTTTCTTGCTTCGAAAAGCTCTTCAACACGAGGAAGACCCTGTGTAATATCGGAAACACCTGATGCGATACCACCAGTATGGAAAGTACGCATTGTAAGCTGTGTACCAGGTTCACCGATTGACTGAGCAGCGATAATACCAACTGCTTCGCCAACTGTAACTGGTTTGCCGTTTGCAAGGTTAGCGCCATAGCACTTAATACAAACGCCCTGTTCACACTCACAAGTAAGAAGTGAGCGAATCTTAATTCTTCTATCAGCTTCGTTTTCTCTTGCGTTAACAATGTCAGCAATTTGTTTTGCAACATCGTCAGTAACCATTTCATCCTTAGATGCGATAAGCTTGTCGCCATCGTAGAAATCTTCAAGAAGGTAACGACCTGTAAGACGCTCTGAAAGTGGCTCGATAAGTTCCTTACCATCCTTAATATCATAAACCTCAATACCGTCGTGGCAGTGACAATCTTCATCACGAATAATAACTTCCTGTGAAACGTCAACAAGACGACGAGTAAGGTAACCAGAGTCAGCTGTACGAAGAGCTGTATCGGCAAGACCTTTACGAGCACCACGAGATGAAATGAAGTATTCGAGAACGTTAAGGCCTTCACGGTAGTTAGCACGAATTGGAACTTCGATTGTTTTACCAGCTGTGTTAGCGATAAGACCACGCATACCAGCAAGCTGACGAAGCTGTGCTTCAGAACCACGGGCACCAGAGTCAACCATCATATAGATTGGGTTGTACTTACCAAGGTTATCTTTAAGACCAGCAGCAACTTTATTTGTGCATTCTTCCCAAATCTTAATAACAGCTCTTGAACGCTCGTCATTGCTGTAAAGACCCATATTGAAGTAATCGTTAATTTCGTCAACCTTTGTTTCAGCGTCGTGAAGAAGGTCTGCCTTCTGTGGTGGGATTGTAGCATCACAAACAGCAACTGTAATACCAGATTTTGTAGAGTATTTGTAACCCTGTGCCTTAATAGCGTCAAGCATTTCTGCTGCTACTGTTGTGCCGTGTTTATTTATACACTTGTCAATAATTTTACCAAGTGTCTTTTTAGTTACAAGGAAGTCAACTTCCATCTTGAAGGCATTTTCTGGGTCAGTTCTATCAACAAAGCCAAGGTCCTGAGGAATTGGATTATTGAAGATAATCTTACCGAGAGTTGTTTCAACAAGCTTTGTAACCTGTTCGCCATTGATTTCTTTTGTCATACGAACTTTAATCTTAGAATGAAGTCCGATGTCGCCTTCGTCGTAAGCCATTGTTGCTTCGTCAACGTCACGGAATACTTTACCTTCACCTGGTTCGCCTTCCTTATCCATTGTAAGGTAGTAAGAACCAAGGATCATATCCTGTGTAGGAACTGCAACTGGTTTACCGTCTGAAGGTTTAAGAAGGTTATTAGCAGCAAGCATAAGAAGTCTTGCTTCTGCCTGTGCTTCTGCTGAAAGCGGAACGTGAACAGCCATCTGGTCACCGTCGAAGTCGGCGTTAAAAGCGGTACATACAAGAGGATGAAGCTTGATAGCTCTGCCCTCAAGGAGTACGGGCTCGAATGCCTGGATACCGAGTCTATGAAGTGTAGGAGCACGGTTGAGCATTACGGGATGGTCTTTGATTACTATTTCAAGTGCGTCCCATACTAAGGGATTTGCCTTTTCAACCATCTTTCTGCCT